>NZ_JBJIAK010000055.1:0-37196 GCF_045310915.1 Mycobacterium sp. SMC-17
TCCTTTCGTGGGTTGGTGATTTGCGCACGAAAATCCGCGGTGGGCGCGGAAAACCGTGCACAAATCGCTGGGGAAGGCCGGCGCGGGGACGTCAACTGCAACCTCTTTCAGCGACGCCCCCGCCCGGCGGGAAGGGAGTCATGCCAGACGGCGCACCCCGAGGTATTGCAGCCAGGCGCAGCCGAGGCCCACGGCCATGACGGCCAGCACCAGGACGTTGCCCGCCGCGGTCAGCGGCAGCACTCCGGAAGCCAGCACGCCGAGCACCGCGACGGTGCCGATGAGATTGCCGATCAGCACGCCGGTCCCGACGCGCCGAATCCTGGGCACGGCGGCCATGACGTACAGAGCAAACCCCCAGACGACCAACACCGCGCCGATGATCCATTCGGATGTCGCCGAGAGCCCCGACAAGCGGGACAGCGGGTCAGCGGTGAACGCCATCAGCAGGCCGGTGAGCGAGCACAGCGTGCCGTCGACGCGGAGGGCGAAACGGAGCAGGGAATCGGAACTGTCGGACAGTGGGCGGGTGTGGAGCCCGGGGTTGATTGCGGTCATGGCGGTCGCTCCTTGCGGTGCCGGTTGGGGACACCCACGACACTGCTCGAACCGGGCCGCCCGGTCTGCACCAAACGCTGCCGATTACTGCCAGGCACTGCCAACCGCAGGTCAGCGACGTGAAGTGCCTAGGTCAGCGTCGACACCGGGGTACCGCGCAAGTCGGCGGCGATGACCCGCGCCGCCGCGTTCTGCCAGTTGTGCAGCGACCGCTGCGGCACTTCGGTGACGAACCACTGCCACGCCTGACGGGCGACCGGGTCGAGCCCGGCCGCGGTGGCGTTCTGCGCGTAGGCCCGCACCCCGACGACGTACGGGAAGTACAGCGAGTTGTAGTAGCGCCACTGCTCGGTGGTGCCGAAGTCGCCGCCGTCCCGCGGCTTGAGGGCCGCGATGCGGTCGGCCAGCAAATCCTTGAGTTCGTTGGCGCGCTCCAGCGGCTGGTCGGGTGCGCCGCGGCGGGCCAGTCTTTCGTCGATCACGGGGAGGGTCGTCAACGGTGACGCGACGAGCTTGGAGAGGTCGGCGTAGTGGCCGAGTGCCCGCCGGGTCAGGCGGACGAAGGTCTCGTCGTCGACGTGGTCGAGCGGGTTGGTGGCGCGCAGCGGCAGTGCCGCCTCGGTACGGCGCAGCGCGGCGCGGTCGGCCCGCAGATCGGGCTCGCGGGCGAAGGCCAGCCGGTCCAGCAGCCCGGACAGCGGATCGGCCAGCACGTTGATGGCGATCGCCACCGCGAGGCTGGTGAACAACAACACCATCAGCGCCAGGTGCTCGCCGGTGACCGCCAGACCGATCAGCACCTGGCCACCGAACAGCACCGCCACCGCCAAGCTGCCGACCAGCGAGCGACGCATCCCCGCGCGCAGCGCCTGCCCCTCGTCGAAGGCGTCCCACCAGGCCACCGCGATACCGAGCAGCAGCACGTCGAAGGCCGCCGACGCCAGCACCAGCCAGCTCGGCAACAGCCCCAGCGGAATCAGCAGAATCGCGTTGCCGAGCCCGAAGAACAACGTCGCCGCCACCACCGGCGGGACGATCTTGCGCGACGACGCACCACGGCGCAGCCGTCGTACCGCCAGCACGAGCGCACCGAACGCCGACAGGGCGATGGCCCCGACCATGACCCAGTGCCCGGGGCGCAGCGGCGGGTGCACGCCACCGGAGATCCCGGCGCCCACCAATGCGATGGCTGCCACCGTCGCCACCGCGACGAAGCCCCACCGGCTCCGCGCCGAGTCGACGGGCCGGGACAATTCGAGCAGCACGGTGAGCCAGGCGATACCGGGCAGCACCGCCAGATACGCCTCGATGTGACTGAGCGGGCCGGTCGGTGCGTCGCCCGCCAGCCGGACGGCGTCGACCGCGACCACCACGGCGAAGCTGCACAACCCGACCGCGGACCACGCCAGGATGGGCTTGCGGGGATCGCGCGCCAGGAGATACAGCCCCAGCCACCAGCTCAGGGCGAAGACCACTGCCGACAGCGCAGCCATGGCTTCAGTCTGGCACGAACGCTATTTCCCGTAGCGGCGGTTCCGCAGCGTGTAGTCACGCAGGGCGCGCAGGAAGTCCACCCGCCGGAAGGCCGGCCAGTGCGCATCGGTGAACCACATCTCCGAATACGCGCTCTGCCACAACAGGAATCCGCTGAGCCGCTGCTCCCCCGACGTGCGGATGACGAGGTCGGGGTCGGGCTGGCCCGAGGTGTAGAGGTTCTCGGAGATGCCGTCGACGGTCACCGCCTCGATGAGTTCCTCGGCCGTCGCGCCGTTGGCGAGCTCCTTGCTCAGCAGGGTGCGGACCGCATCGGCGATCTCCTGGCGGCCGCCGTAACCGACGGCGACGTTGACGTGGAACGAACCGTCACCGGTGTGCTCGGCGGTCGACTCGACGGCGTCGCGCAGCCGCTTGGCCGGTTCCTCACCGAGCAGCTCGAGGTCGCCGACGGTACGCACGGTCCAGTTCTTGTCGGGCGCGCAGATCTCCTCGACGACGTCGGTGATGATCTCGATCAGCGGCGCCAGCTCCTGCGGGTCGCGCTGCAGGTTCTCGGTGGAGAGCAGGTAGATCGTCGCCATCTCGATGCCGGCCTGCTGGCACCAGCGCAGCACCTCGGCGATCTTGGCGGCACCCATGCGGTAGCCGTAGCTGACGTCGTCGTGACCTGCCTCACGGGCCCAGCGCCGATTCCCGTCGCACAGCACCGCAATATGGCGTGGCAGTTGCGCTTTCGAGTGCGCAAGCTCCTGACGCAGCCGCAGCTCGTAGAGCCGGTATGCCGGTTCCTTGAGGCGCGGGGGAATGATGTCCACGAGAAACCAGACTACTGTGGACTTCTGGGTATCCCATGGCTGTTAGTGGAGGAACGTTGACCGCTCCGAGCAATACAGATCCGGCTGCCTCCGAGCGGGCTGAGGCACCGTCGAACATGACCAAGCCGTACCGTGCCGCCGCGGTGCTCCGCCATTCGGAAACGCTTCCCGACGTCGTCGTGGAGAGCGTCGTCGAGTTTTTCGGCAAGCCACGCGCCCGCGGTTGGATCCACGTCTACTCGGCGGTCGTTGCGTTCTTTGCCGGTGCCGCACTCGTTTCGGTGTCGTGGGCCATGCAGGGCACGCGTGCCGGATTGGCGACGTTGCTGTACACCTTCACCATCGTGGCGATGTTCACCGTCAGTGGCACCTATCACCGGGTGAATTGGAAGTCGCAGAACGCCCGCATCTGGATGAAGCGCCTCGACCACTCGATGATCTTCATCTTCATCGCCGGCAGCTACACGCCGTTCGCGCTCCTGGCGGTCCGCACCGACGGCTGGCTGTTGTTCTGGATCGTGTGGAGCGGCGCGCTGGCCGGCGTGGCCCTGAAGATGCTGTGGCCGACGGCACCGCGCTGGCTCGGTGTGCCGCTGTACATCCTGTTGGGCTGGGTGGCGGCGTGGTTCATCGGCCCGATCCTCGACGGCGCGGGCGTCACGGCCGTCGTGCTGCTGATCGTCGGCGGCGCGCTGTACTCGATCGGTGGCGTGCTCTACGCGCTCAAGTGGCCCAACCCCTGGCCCCGGACGTTCGGGCACCACGAGTTCTTCCACGCCTGCACCGCGGTGGCGGCCATCTGCCACTACATCGCGATGTGGTTCGCGGTCTTCTCCTGAGGGATTTGTGCACGATTTTCCGCGGTAAGGCGCGGAAAATCGTGCACAAATCGCTAGAGCTGAGTGACGTTCGCGGGGCCCCAGTACGCCTTCATCGACGTGATCTTGGCGTCGGCGTCGAAGTTCATGGTGCTGATGATGTCGATGCGCATGGCACTGTTGACGGTCAGGCTCCAGTAGAACGCGGCCTCGTGGCCGCAGACACGCAGGGTGTGCAGTTCGTGGGAGTTCTTCGTGCCGGCGATGTTCGAGTAGAAGCCGTGAATCGTCTGACGGCCGACGTGCACCTCACCGCCGACCGGGTCCTCGATGGCGGCATCGACGGCGTACAGCTCCGCGATCCCGTCGGCGTCGGCGACGTCGACGAGGTCCAGGTAGCGGTTGACGTTTTCGGTGATCTGCTCAGCGCTGGGCATGCGCCGCACGCTACACGGCCGCCCCGAGGGCAGCGGCGAGATCCCCCGCCGTCGTCACCGGCAGGTCGCACACCTGGCCGCGGCAGACGTATGCGGCGTCCTGGCCGTTCACACGGCCACGCCCGTCGAGCAGCACCGACGACCCTTCGGCACCGCCGACGACGATGGCGCCACCTGGTGCGAATCTGCGTGCCGCACGGAGCAATTCCGAATCCGGCCCGGTGCTCGCCACCGCGATCTGGATGGGGCCGCGGACGGCCGCTTCCGTGACCGCCAGCCAGTGGCCACCGCCGCGCGGCGAACGGGCCAGGATCGGGGTCGCCGCCGCCAACGTGGCAGCGGCCGCGTTGACGTACCGCTCGGGTTCGGCGGCGAGGTGCGCGAACGTCAGCAGCGCCTCGGCGACCAACGACGCGCCCGACGGCGTCGCCCCGTCGACCGGGTCGGCGGGGCGCACCAGCAAGGCCTCAGCATCGTCGGCGGTGTCGAACCAGCGGCCGCCACGGTCGGGATCGGTGAAGTGCGTGAGCGCGGTGTCGAGGAGGGAGTGCGCGGCAGTCAGCCAGGACGGGTCGCCCGTCACCTGATGCAGCGTCAGCAGCCCCGTCGCCAGCGCCGCGTAGTCCTCCAGGATTCCGGCGCTGTCGCCGACGACGCCGCCGAGGCTGGCTCGGCGCAGCCGGCCGTCGACCAGATGCAGATCCAGCAGCCGGCGGGCGCAACCCGTTGCGGCGTCGAGGAATTCGGGTTTGCCGAGCGCGATCGAGGCTTCCGCCAGCGCCGTGATGGCGAAGCCGTTCCAGGCTGTGACGACCTTGTCGTCGCGCCCGGGCTGCGGCCGCAACGCCCTTGCCGCCAGCAACTTCGCGCGAACCTGCTCGAAGCGTTCGGCATCGTCGGGGTCGGTCAGCAGCTGCAGCACCGAGCTGCCGTGCTCGAACGTGCCGGCCTCGGTGACTTCGAAAAGCGCAGCGGCCCAAAGCCCGTCGTCGTTGCCCAGCACCGACACCAGCTCCGCCGGCGTCCACACGTATGTCAGGCCCTCGTGCCCGGCGGTGTCGGCGTCCAGCGACGAGACGAACATGCCGCCGTCGCCGAGGTCGTCGATGATGAACCGCGCCGTCTCGTCGGCCACCTTGCGGGCCAACGGGTTTCCGGTCAACCGTGCCCAGTGGGCGTACACCCGCAACAGCAATCCGTTGTCGTACAACATCTTTTCGAAGTGCGGCACCACCCACGACGCGTCGACGCTGTACCGGGCGAAGCCGCCCGCCAGTTGGTCGTAGATGCCGCCGCGCGCCATCGCGGTGCCGGTGCGCTCCACCGCGTCGAGCGCGGACGCGGTGCGTTCGTGGTGTCGCAGCAGCGCTTCCAGCAACGCCGACGGCGGGAACTTGGGCGCCCGACCGAAACCGCCGCGTGCATGGTCTTCGTCGCGCAGCACCGCGGCGACAGCGTGGTCGCACAGTTCCGGCGACGGTGCCGGCCCACCCGAGGGCAGCCCGGACGACATCTTGCGCAGCTCGGCAGCGATCTGGTCTGAGGCCTGCTCAACTTCGTCCCGCCGGTTCTGCCACGTATTGGTGACGGCCGAAAGCAGCTGCAGGAAGTTGTCTTTCGGGTAGTAGGTGCCGCAGAAGAAGGGCCGGCCGTCGGGTGTCAGGAAGCACGTCATGGGCCAGCCGCCCTGTCCCGTCATCGCGACGGTGGCGCTCATGTAGATGGCGTCGAGGTCGGGACGTTCCTCCCGGTCGACCTTGATGCAGACGAAGTTCTCGTTCGCCACCGCAGCGACGTCCGAGTCCTCGAACGACTCGTGCGCCATCACATGGCACCAGTGGCAGGCCGCGTAGCCGATGGACAGCAGGATCGGCACGTCGCGGGCCGCGGCTTCGGCCAGTGCCTCCGGTGTCCACTGCTGCCAGTGCACCGGGTTGTCGGCGTGCTGGCGCAGGTAGGGGCTGGTGGCCGAGCCGAGGGTGTTCATCGGGCGCCGATCAAGCGGTGAGGTACGAGCCGCGATGAGTAGCCCGGTGCATCAGACGTTGCCATGCATGGAGTCTTACCCGGCTTCTGGCTTTGTAGTGCCGTCAGGCCCAGTGTCGCCCGCCGGCGCATCGTGCGTCACCCCGCCGACAGTGCCGTCGTCGACCGCCTGGTCCGGTTCGGGATGTGCCGGATCGAAGGATTCGGGCAGCCTGCGTAGGTGCCGGTTCATCGACCAGACCAGCGCCACCACGGCGATCAGCAGGATCAGCGTGATCACCAGCCCGGCCGGGCTGGCCTTGCCGAAGTCGGGACCCGTCTGGCGCGGACCTTCGGCCAGCAGGATGGTGAGCGGAACAGAAATCACAGCGATACTCCCGTGAACAGATCGGTCTCGGGCAACGTCACCGGAACCCTGGATCGGGCCAATTCGTACTCCTCGGTCGGCCAGAGCCGCTGCTGCCATTCGATGGGCGCGCGGAAGAAATCGCCGTTCGGGTCGATCTGCGTGGCGTGCGCGAGCAATGCCCGGTCCCGCTGCTCGAAGAACTCGGCGCACTCGATACGGGTCGTCACCCGGTTGGCGAAGGGATCGTGCTCGGGGTCCCAGTGCTGCAGCCACTTCTCGAACGGCCCGACCTCCCCGTGCTTGGCGAACTCGTCCTGCAGCAGCTGCATGCGCCGGCGCAGGAAGCCGTGGCCGTAATACAACTTCGAGATGCTCCAGGGCTCGCCCTCGTCGGGGAACTGGACGTGGTCTGCGGCCGCCTCGTAGGCGGCCATCGACACCTGGTGGCAGCGGATGTGGTCGGGGTGCGGGTACCCGCCGTTCTCGTCGTACGTGGTGATCACGTGCGGCCGGAACTCGCGGATCACCCGAACCAGCCGACGGACGGGCTCCTCGATCGGCACCACGGCGAACGAGCCCTCGGGCAGCGGCGGCAGCGGATCGCCCTCCGGCAGTCCGGAGTCGACGAACCCCAGCCAGTGGTGCTCCACCCCGAGGATCTCGGCGGCCCGGGCCATCTCGTCGCGGCGGACCTCATGGATGCGGCCGTGCACCTCGGGCAGGTCCATCGCCGGGTTCAGGATGTCGCCGCGTTCGCCGCCGGTCAGGGTCACGACCATGACCCGGGCGCCGTTGGCCGCGTACTTGGCCATGGTGGCCGCACCCTTGCTCGACTCGTCGTCGGGGTGCGCGTGCACCGCCATCAACCGCAGTTCGCTCACGTGTGCCTTACCTACTGTCTCTACTCGGTGGGACAACTCGGTGCAGTCCAACCATGTCGCTGCGTCCTATAGTTCCAGTCCAAGCAATCCGAACCGACCGATGGGGCACCCAAAGCAGCCATGATCGAGCGTCCCACCGCCCGCTACGGGCAGCAGCGCATGTCCCGGCTGACCCGTCGCCGTATCGCGATCGGCCTCACGCTGCTCATCGTCGTCGCTGGTGTGGCGCTTGCGTTCGTCGGTTTTCAGCGCCTGGGGACGTCCCCGGTCAAGGGTGAGTTGAGCACCTACAAACTCATCGACAATGAAACGGTTGCGGTGACGATCTCCGTCACCCGCGAGGACCCGGCCCAACCCGCGGTGTGCATCGTGCGCGCCAGGGCTCTCGACGGCAGCGAAACCGGACGACGCGAGATCCTCGTCGCGCCGGCAGAGGCCAAAACCGTCCAGGTGACGGCGGTCGTGAAGTCCACAAAACCGCCGGTCGTCGGCGACGTCTACGGCTGCGGCACCGACGTGCCGTCGTACCTCGTCGCGCCCTGATCGCCGGCCCGGTGACCAACCATCCGGCGAACTCCGAACTGCGAAATCATGACCGTTCGGAGACGGCCAAGTGGTACGCTTGCTCAGTACACGGTTCCGACTGGGGCCGTGTATTGCTGCATTAGCGGGCACCTGCTGGCACCTTCTGGGGGGACCTGGACCTGCCCTCGCGATCGCAGCACCGCCGGCCCCAAGCAACGGGGCAACCCCGGACAAAACGCCCGGGCATACACGCACGCTTACAAACGACAGGAGAGCAGCAGACATGACCGATACCCAGGTCACCTGGCTCACCGAAGAAGCATTCGAGCGCCTGAAGGCCGAGCTCGATCAGCTGATCGCCAACCGTCCGGTCATCGCTGCCGAAATCAACGACCGCCGCGAAGAGGGTGACCTCCGCGAGAACGGTGGCTACCACGCGGCCCGCGAAGAGCAGGGCCAGCAGGAAGCCCGCATCCGTCAGCTGCAGGAACTGCTCAACAACGCCAAGGTCGGCGAGGCACCGAAGAAGTCCGGTGTGGCGCTGCCCGGCTCTGTCGTGACCGTCTACTACGACGATGACAAGAACGACACCGAGACGTTCCTGATCGCCACGCGCCAGGAAGGCGTCACCGACGGCAAGCTCGAGGTGTACTCCCCCAACTCGCCGCTCGGCCACGCACTGATCGACGCCAAGGTCGGCGAGGAGCGCAGCTACACCGTCCCCAGCGGTGCCACCGTCAAGGTCACGCTGGTCAAGGCTGAGCCCTATCACGCCTAGCCCTGCGACGGCCGGCGCTACCCCGCCGGCCACCAGCTGACATTCATGGCTCAGATCGCCGAAGACCTGTATCTGCTGCTCCTCGACAATTCGTCCGCACAGCCGGGTCTGGATCAACCACGTCGGCACCGGGTGTTGTCCGGTGCCGTTCTGCTGGACCTGGCGCTGGCGTGCCGTATTCGGCCCGCCGCGCCAGGTGACGGTGCACCCGACGGCCACTTGGTCGCCCTCTCCGGCGACGGCGCCGTCGACCCGGTGTCCGCGCCGGCACTGGAACTGCTCCGGCAGCGCCCGCGGCGACCCGCGGCGGTGTTGTCCAAACTGCGCAAAGGCACCGAGGACAGCCTCATCGACCGGCTGGAGCGCGCCGGGCAACTACGACGTCAACCGTTGGGCGGCAACAGGTTCCGGCCGCACTATGCCTTGCCGCTGACCGACCGGGGGCGAGTCGGCCAGGCCCGCGCGCAGATGCTGTCGGCGTTGTTCGACCGCAGGCCGCCTGCTCCGGCGACGGCGGCCATCGTGACCTTGCTCCACACCGTCGACGGCCTGGGCTCCCTGATGAGCCTCAACGACCGCGGCTGGCGGTGGGTGCATGCCCGCGCCGGCGACATCGCCAGCGGCCACTGGGTCAACGAATACGAGACCGGCGTCGCCGAGGTGAACCTCGCCGTGACGGCCGCCGCGGTGCGGGCTGCCCTGGTCTAGCCCAGGGCCTGCTCCAGATCCCCGATCAGGTCGGCCACGTCCTCGATGCCGACCGACAGCCGGACCAGATCGTTCGGCACCTCCAGCTGCGAGCCGGCGGTGGACGCGTGCGTCATGGCGCCCGGGTGCTCGATCAGCGACTCCACGCCACCGAGAGACTCGGCGAGGATGAAAATCTCAGTGCGCGAGCACAATTCACGGGCGGCCGGCTCTCCGCCGTGCAGCCGCACCGACACCATGCCGCCGAAGCCGCTCATCTGCTTGGCCGCCACCTCATAGCCCGGATGACTCGACAGACCCGGGTACAGCACCGTCGAGACGGCCTTGTGGTCGTTGAGGAATTCGGCGACCCGCAACGCGTTCTCGCAGTGCCGCTGCATGCGCAGCGGCAGCGTCTTGAGGCCGCGGTAGGTCAGATAGGCGTCGAACGGGCCCGGCACCGCACCCGCACCGTTCTGCAGGAACCCGAACTTCGCGTCCAGCTCTTCGTCATTGGTCACCAGCGCGCCACCGACGACGTCCGAGTGGCCACCGATGTACTTGGTGGTCGAGTGGAGCACGATGTCCGCACCGAGAGACAGCGGCTGCTGCAGCGCCGGTGAGGCAAAGGTATTGTCCACCAACACCTTCACGCCCGACGTCGCGGCGATCTGCACGATGGCCGAGATGTCGGCGATGGACAGCAGCGGATTGGTCGGGGTCTCCACCCAGATCAGCCGCGTCTTCGAGGTGATCGCCGCGCGCACCTCGTCGAGGTTCGACAGCTGCGCCGGCGTGTGGGTGATGCCCCACTGCGTGAAGACCTTGTCGATCAGCCGGAAGGTGCCGCCGTAGGCGTCATCGGGGATGACGATGTGGTCGCCCGGGCGCAGCACGGCACGCAGCGCGCAGTCGGTGGCCGCCATGCCGGAGCTGAACGCACGGCCGTAGTGCCCGCCCTCGACCGCGGCCAGCAGCGCCTCCAGCGCCGCCCGGGTCGGGTTGCCGGTGCGGGCGTACTCGTAGCCGCCGCGCAGCCCGCCGACGCCGTCCTGCGCGAACGTCGAACTGGCGTAGATCGGGGTGTTGACGGCGCCGGTCTGTGGGTCCGGCCGGAACCCGGCATGAATGGCCCGGGTCGACGGACCGTAGGCGCGGTAGTGGTCTGCCTGGCTGCGCTGCTCACTCACAGGCGCCAGCCTAGTCGCGGAGCTTGCGGCCTTGGGGGTCGGGAACGTTCCCCATCAGGATCATGATGCCGTCGATCAACGGCCAGATGGCGCCGATGCCGCAGGTCACCAGCGAGACGACGAGCTGGAGCACGCCGATGGTCGTGTAGCCCAGATAAAATCGCCCGACGCCGAAGGTGCCCAACAGGATCTGCAGCAGGCCGGCCGTCACCTTCGACTTGTCCGACAACGGCAGCCCCGTCAGGGGGTCGCGGCCCCACGGCGCGGACGGATCGGCCGCGTACTGCGGCACATAGCCGTAGCCCGGCTGCTGCGGGTACCCCGGCGGTGGGTAACCGGGCTGTTGGTAACCGGGCTGCTGCGGGTAACCCGGCGGCGGGTAACCGGGCTGCTGCGGATAGCCCGATTGCTGCGAGTAGTCCGGCTGCCCGAACTGCGGTTCACCCGGCTGTTGCTGGGCGGAACTGTCGCCGGGTTCGTATGCGTTCGACGCCGGCTCGTATGGATTCGTCATTGGTGGTGTCCCCGTCTAGTACGTACTCGTACCGCTGCTGCCCACGATGAGCGCGATCAGGCCGAAATAGAAGATGGCAATCAGCGCGAAGACGGCCAACCCGATGTAGCCGACGATCAAGCCCGCGAGAGCCATGCCCTCGCCTTCCTCACCGCTCTGCTTGATCTGCGACTTGGCGAGGTGCCCGAAGATCACGCCGAGGATCGAGGTGCCCGCACACGTCACCAGCCCCAGCAGCGAGCAGACCAACGACGCGATGGCCAGCCCGTTGGTCTTCGGCACCGGCGCGTAACCGAACGGCATCATGCCCGGCATCGGCGGCATACCCGGATATCCCTGGGCCGCAGGCGGATACGGCCCGACCGGCGGCGGGTAACCGGGGGCCGGGAAACCCGCGGCCGGCGGCGGGAACGGCTCGGGCGCAGGCATGGACGGGTAGGGCTCCGCGCCGTAGGCCGGGAGCGGCGGCATACCGTAAGCCGGGGTCGACGCCTCCGGCTCGTCCGCGCCCTGGTTGTGTTCCTGCTCAGTCATCGTCCACCCCGTCTGTCCCTGAGCGACCAGCGTAGCCGGGGCCTGCTCTCGCTTTACGCCGAACTCCCGGTGTAGAACTGCACCATGACAGCCTCGATCGACAATCTGCTCGGCACCGACGACCTGCTGAGCGCCGAGGACATCGAATTGCGCACCATGGTGCGCCAGTTCGGCGAGCAACGGCTGCGTCCCTACATCGCCGAGTGGTTCGAGAACGGTTCGGTTCCGGTGCGCGAGATCGCCGCCGAGGTGGGCAAGCTGGGTCTGCTCGGCATGCACCTCACCGGGTACGGCTGCAGCGGTTCGACGGCGACGGCCTACGGGCTGGTGTGCCAGGAGCTGGAGGCCGTCGACAGCGGCATCCGGTCCCTGGTGTCGGTGCAGGGCTCGCTGGCGATGTTCGCGATCCACCACTGGGGCAGCGAGGAGCAGCGCGAGCAGTGGCTGCCCGGCATGGCGGCGGGCGACCTGATCGGCTGTTTCGGTCTCACCGAGCCGGACTTCGGATCCAACCCCGGTGGCATGCGCACCACCGCGCGCCGCGACGGCGACGACTGGATCCTCAACGGGTCCAAGATGTGGATCACCAACGCCTCGGTCGCCGATGTCGCGGTGGTGTGGGCCCGCGCCGAAGAAGGCGTGCTGGGCTTCGCCGTGCCCACGGACACACCGGGTTTCAGCGCCCGCGAGATGACGCGCAAGATGTCACTGCGGGCCTCGGTGACCTCTGAATTCAGCCTCGACGACGTCCGGCTGCCCGAGTCCGCCCGGCTGCCCGGCGCGCGTGGTCTGTCCGGCCCGCTGAGCTGCCTGTCGGAGGCGCGGTTCGGCATCGTGTTCGGTGCGGTGGGCGCGGCCCGCGACTGCCTGCAGGCGACGCTGGACTACGTCGGCACCCGTACGGTTTTCGACAAGACGCTCGCGGAATACCAACTGACGCAGGCCAAGATCGCCGACATGGCCGTCGAACTCGGCAAGGCGCAGTTGCTGGCCCTGCAGCTGGGCCGGCTCAAGGACGCCGGGAAAATCCAGCCCGAGCAGGTCAGCGTCGGGAAGCTGAACAACGTCCGCGAGGCCATCAAGATCGCGCGGCAGTGCCGAACCCTGTTGGGCGCCAACGGCATAACCCTGGAGTACCCGGTGATCCGGCACGCCAACAACCTGGAGTCGGTGCTGACCTACGAGGGCACGTCCGAGGTGCACCAACTGGTGATCGGGCAGGCGCTGACGGGAGTCAGTGCGTTCCGCTGACGGGGGTGCGCGTGCGCGGCGGCGTCACGCAGACGGTCTCCATGACCATGTCAGCGAACGTCTGCCGCTTGGCATCCCACAGCGGCCACAGGTAGCCGACGATCGACAGATCGGTCAGGTGCACCGCCTGCCGCAGCAGCGATCGCGCGAAACCTATTGGCGCCCCTGAGGTCTGGCCGACCACCCGGCAGTGCGTGGCGGTCTTTCCCAGGCTGGCGCCGGTGCGACCCTGGCGGTAGCCGAAGTTCCAGACCAGATAGCCGACCATGAGTGCCCAGGTGACGACCAGGCTGACGTAGCCCAGCGTCGAGTAGCCGTCACCGCATTGGGCGCCGCCGTCGAACGCGGAGGTATCGGTGTCGCACAGCCGATCTCGGGTGAACCACACCAGCGCCGCACCGGCTGCGGTGAGTACCGCCAGGGGCAGCAGGTCGATGACGGCGGCGGCAGCTCGTCGCCACCACGGGGCGTACGTCATCATCGGGTCGGCACGCAGACGGTCGACATGATCTTGTCGGCCAGGGTCTGCCGCTTGGCGTCCCACACCGGGAACAGGTACCCGGCGAATACCGGGATGGCGTCGGCGACGTGGGCCAGCTGCCGCAGCACCGAGCGACCGAAACCGACGGGCAGCCCCGTGTTTTCGTCGATCACCTGGAAATGCAACACCCGCTTACCCAGGCTGGATCCCGTGGTGCCCTGCAGGTAACCGTGATTCCACACCATGAACAGCACCGCGATGACGAGCCCCGCCAGCCAGATCAGCACGCCGGCGACGGAGTTCCCGGTGGCGCAGTAGGGGCCGATGCTGTAGTCCGCTTGGTCGGCAAGGCATTTCGTCACGCGCTGGGAGCGCTCGACCAGACCGCCGACGACGATGACGAACAGCGGCGGGAACCGGTCGATCAGGCTGGCCACCACGCGGGCCCACCATGGTGTGTAGTTCAAGTCGTCCTGTCTCATGTGGTGCTGTCGTCATGCCTGTTCGGGGGCCGCGACCGAGCGGCCCCGTCCCCCGAACAGGCCACGACGTTACGGCGTCAGCGGGGCGACCTGACCACCGCTGAGGCGACGGTACGTGTACACCAGCATCAGCGAGGCCAACGGCGCCGAGACCAGCACACCGACGCCGCACGCGAGCGCACCGGCGATTCCGATCAGGCCGGCCACCAGCCAGACCAGGATCACCTGTCCGACATTGGCTTTCACGATCTCGATGCTGGCCTTGAGCGAATCGATCGGCGACAGGCCGCGGTCGACCAGGACCGCGTGCGCGAATATCGCGAACAGCGCGACGATCAAACCGGGGATCACGCACAACACGTAACCGATAGCCACGAGCACGCCGACGATGAGCGTCAGCAGGATCATCGGGCCGATGTAGCGCGGCTTGAAGAAGGACCCGATGGTGGTCGGCTGCCCGTCCGCGATGCCCAGCAAGCCGACGTACTGCGCCGACGAGATTGCCGCGGCGACCACCAGCAGCACGAGGTAGCCGAGCACCAATACGGCGATACTGGCCGGCCCGAGCGACGTGACGTTGTACGAGTAGCTGAAGCCGGTGTCGTCCGATGAGTAGCTGGACACCGAAGTGTCAGCCAATCCCAGGACGCTGAACTCAACGATGGCCACGATCACGCCCACGATGAGGCCGTACACCAAGGTCGACACGATCAGCGGCGCCGGGTTCTTGGTGAACTTGTTCCATGCCCACGACAGCGCGTCGCCGACGCTGAACGGAGCGGCACCACCCGGCGCACCGTACTGGTACCCGGCCGGCGGGTATCCGCCCGGAGGCGGCGGCGCGAACCCGCCCTGCGACGGCGGAGGCGGCGGGTAGGCACCACCGGGAGGCGGAGGCGGCGGGGCGTATCCACCTTGCCCCGGCGGCGGCGGGTAGCCACCCTGCGGCGGAGGCGGGAATCCGCCGGGCGGCGGAGGCGGCGGCGGGTAACCACCCTGCGGAGGCGGCGGATAGCCACCCTGCGGCGCCTGCGGAATGTATTCCGTCGGAGCACCTCCCGGGGGCGGGGGGAATCCACCCGGCGGTGGCTGCGGAATGTACTCCGTCGGCTTATTGGCGTCCGGCGGAGTGCCGTCCGTCGGTTGGTCCGTCATAGTTCAGTCCCTCTCCGAGAGGATTTGGCGTGACTTCGGTCGCCACGGCACGAGATCAACATCGAACTACACGAATATACGAATACCGCGGCACGAACGACACGCTGTAGACGAAAAACACGCGGACTGCACAACTGCCAGGCGTTTCGCGGTAGTTCCACGAGCGTCGCCCTGAACGAGGCGGAACACGAGACACCGCACGTCACGGCCGGGGCTTCTCGCGAGGTTCGAACCGAGGGTGCCGCGAGGCCAACCCTCGCTCGCGCCCAGCTGACGCTTCTTCGTAGTAGCGCAAGCGTGCAGTTTCCGTCGAGCACTCGATTTATCTGTCAGATAATGGAGTCGAGCGCCGGTAAACGGGGACGCGGAATTGGGGACCAATGGTGGATTATGAACAGATCGTCGCCGACATCGTGCGCAGTGTCGGCTCCGCGAACGTAATTCCCATTGGGATCTACGACAACATACGCAACTTCAAGAAAGACCCGTTTGGATCAGCCACCAATCTCGCAGGCATACTCGCGCCGTCACTCAATGTGGCATCTTCAGCAGTTGCTGCACTCGGCGACAAGCCCAACGCGTCGGGTTCCGGAAACACACCCATCCTTGCGGCCGCGCTCGCTGTACTGAAAGACATGCTCCAGCAATGCGGCGCCGGAGTTCCGGATTCAGGTGCTGATTTCAAGTCCGGCGCACAAGCCTTCGCAGCCACAGCTGAGCAAATGGGCGCCGCATCACCGCCGGATAGTTGGACCGGATCCGCATCGACCGCCTATTCAGATGCCAATGAAGTCCAGAAACATAAAGCCGAAGCACTAGCGAAGGCGGACGACACAGTAGCTGCCGCGCTCGGTGCCGAAGCGCTGCATGTAGCCGCCACGCGGAAGAGCATCGAGAGCGCTTCGCACACACTGAACGGCGCGGTGCCAGTCGCAATCCTTCTCGGCGCCCTGCCGCACGGAGACGTCATCTCGTACGGCTTTCAAGTTCAGACCGTGATGTACACGATGCCCTTGCCCATCGCGGACTTTCATCGCCTCACCACCGCAGTGACCCGCTACGCCGCGTCCGTAAAGGCCGCCGCGACTTCGTACGCCCAAGCTGATGCAACAACTGGTACACCGTCGCTCGATCCAGCTCAGCGACTCACTGTCGAGCCGAATGCCCTGCGGCGGCTTTCAGACAGTCAGCACGTTGTCGCCGTCATGTCGAAGCAAGCTGGCGCCCTCACAGCTGACACAGGCCGCAACGTATTCACCACGCACGGGTCTGCTTGCGCGCCGACAAGTGAAGCAGTCATGCAAGCCTGCATCGACCGCGCGAACTCAGCGCAAGCAATCACCATGCGAGCCGATGGGTTGGCCGCCGGTCTCAGTGCAGCGGCGGATTGGTACGACCGCACAGACGCGACCGGAGCGGCAAACCTGGCAGCACAAATGAATCTCGAGTAGGCCGATCCGGCAACGGACGGCACTTAGGTGCAATCGGCTATTTGCGCGAGCCGCCCTGTGACAGGAATCCCAGCAGATCGTGCCGCGTCAGTACGCCGACGGGCTTGCCGTCGTCGACGACCATCACGGCGTCGACCTCGCGCAGTTCCTTGGCCGCCGCGGAGGCCAGCTCGCCGGCACCGATGAGCGGCAGCGGCGGGCTCATGTGCTGCGCCACCGCGTCGGCCAGTTTCGCCCGGCCCTCGAAAACCGCTGAGAGCAGCTCACGTTCGGACACGCTGCCCGCGACCTCGCCGGCCATCACCGGCGGCTCGGCCCCGACGACCGGCATCTGCGAGACGCCGTACTCGCGCAGGATGTTGATGGCGTCGCGCACCGTCTCCGACGGGTGCGTGTGCACCAGGTCCGGCAGCGCGCCGGACTTGCCGCGCAGTACGTCGCCGACGGTGTGTTCCTCCGGCGTGCCGTCCAGGCGGGTGCGCAGGAAGCCGTACGACGACATCCACTCGTCGTTGAAAACCTTTGACAGATAACCTCTTCCGCCGTCGGGCAGCAGCACGACGACGACGGCGTCGGGCCCTTCGCGCTCGGCGACCTTGATCGCCGCGACCGCGGCCATGCCGCACGAGCCGCCGACCAGCAGGGCTTCTTCGCGCGCCAGGCGCCGGGTCATCTCGAACGAATCGGCGTCGGACACGGCGATGATCTCGTCGGGGACGCTGGGGTCGTAGGCCGACGGCCAGAAGTCCTCACCGACGCCTTCGACCAGGTACGGCCGGCCGGTGCCGCCGGAGTACACCGAGCCCTCCGGGTCGACGCCGACGACCTTGACCCGGCCGCCCGAGACCTCCTTGAGGTAGCGGCCGGTGCCGGTGATCGTGCCGCCGGTGCCGACGCCCGCCACGAAATGCGTGATCTTGCCGTCGGTGTCGGCCCAGATCTCCGGGCCGGTGGTCTCGTAGTGGCTGGCCGGGCCGTTCGGGTTGGAGTACTGGTCCGGCTTCCAGGCGCCGTCGATCTCGGTGACCAGTCGGTTGGAAACGCTGTAGTAGCTGTCCGGATGGTCGGGGGCCACGGCCGTCGGGCAGACGACGACGTCGGCGCCATACGCGCGCAACACGTTCTGCTTGTCCTCGCTGACCTTGTCGGGGCAGACGAAGATGCACTTGTAGCCGCGCTGCTGCGCGACGATGGCGAGCCCGACGCCGGTGTTACCGGACGTGGGTTCGACGATGGTCCCGCCCGGCTTGAGCAGACCGGCCTCTTCGGCGGCGTCGATCATCTTGACCGCGATGCGGTCCTTGGCGCTGCCGCCGGGGTTGAGGTACTCGATCTTGGCGGCCACCACCCCCGAACCCGCTGGAACAACCGAGTTCAGTTGGACCAGAGGCGTATTGCCGATGAGCTCACTGATGTGCCGGGCGATGCGCATGGGTACATGTTGTCAGGCCGCCCCCGGGTTGCGCATACCGGATTACCAGGTTGCCTCGCGGATGTACTCGCCGATCTGCTTCAGCGAGCGGTCGGCCTCCTTGACCAGCGGGGCAGCGAGTTGGAACACGTGCATCTGGCCGGGCCAGACGTGCACCTCGACCGGCACGCCGCTGGCGGCCAGCATGTGCGCGGCCTTGCGGGCGTCGTTGAGGAGCACCTCGGAGCCGGACACGTGGATCAGGGTGCGCGGCAGGCCGGGCTCGATGTGGTCGAGCGGCTCGTAGATCTCTTCGGGCTTTCCGTCGACGAGGTGGCGCGAGGCGGCGTGCTCGATGAGTTCGATCAGCGCGTCGAAGGCGTGTGCCGGGAACATCGCGTCGGACTTCATGTTCGGGTGCTGGGCCCGGCTCTCGTTGTCGATCTCGAACAACGGCGACATCGTCGTCACCGCGGCCGGCAGCTCACCCTCCTCCTGGAGCTTCTCGGCCAGTGCCAGCGACAGGTAGCCGCCCGCGGAGTCGCCGGCGAGCACGATCTGGTCCGGCTCGTAGCCCTTCAGGCGCAGCCACCGGTAGGCGTCGTGGCAGTCCTCGAGGGCCTCGCCGATCGAGTGCTTCGGAATCATCCGGTAGTCGACGACCAGGACGGGCGCGTCGGCGTACTTGGACAACGCGCCGACCACGCGGCCGTGGGTGTGCACGCCACAGGTCAGGAATGCCCCGCCGTGCATGTAGAGGATGACGCTGCGACGGCCGTCGGCCGGCAGCACGCCCTTGGCGCGGACCAGGTGCGCCGTACAGTTCGGCAAACCGATCGTGGCGCGGACGGTGCCCGGCTCGGGCCTCATGATCCGGGCGACGAAGTCCACCATTCCCCACGGCCAGGGGGCCTTCGGGGCGTAGCTGCCGATGGTCAGAGTTGACTTGATGGCGAGTGTCGCGGCTACCGACATCAAGCGACCGGCGAGGCTGGGACCGTCCTCGACGATCTCTACCGGTGCGCCGTCACTGACCGGATAGCGGCGTGGTTTCCGCCCCTTAACAGGACTTATAGCAACACTATGGGTTCTGACAACCCTGCTCGGTGCGGTCATCGCCACCACTCCTACGCCTTTGTAGTTCCGGTGCACTTCGTTATTTACGTCACTTAATAGACAACCCGCGTAACTTAGCTTGCCACTGCTACATAGATCAACAATCAAAGTCGCCGAATTGATGCCCCAGTCGATATGACTACGTGACCGGGTCGCCCGCGGTTCATCGACCTGCGAATCTGGGCAACCGACCTAGACTGAACGCCGTGGGCATACGTGCACCGCGCCGGACGACCATCGCTCTGGCGACCGCAGCCACCATCGCCTCGACGGGGTCGTTCTACGTCGGGGTCCGCAACCTCCTGAGCGGCCAGGCAGCCACTGCGCGCCGGGTCATCCCCAAGTCATGGGAAGTCCCGCCACGGGCCGACGGCGTCTACAGCCCCGGGGGCGGACCCGTCGAAAAGTGGCAGCGTGGCGTGCCGTTCGACCTGCACCTGATGATCTTCGGCGACTCCACCGCCACGGGATACGGCTGCCGCAGCGCCGACGAAGTGCCCGGCGTCCTGCTCGCCCGTGGGCTGGCGCAGCAATCCGGTAAGCGAATCCGGTTGTCCACCAAGGCCATCGTGGGCGCGACCTCGAAAGGCCTGTCCGGCCAGATCGACGCCATGTTCGTGGCCGGCCCGCCACCGGACGCGGCGGTCATCATGATCGGCGCCAACGACATCACCGCCGTCAACGGCATCTGGCAGTCGGCGCGCCGGCTGGGCAACGCGGTGCAGCGCCTGTGCGCCAGCGGCGCAGTCGTCATCGTCGGCACGTGTCCCGACTTCGGCGCCATCGCCGCCATCCCGCAGCCGCTGCGCTGGGTGGCCCGCAATCGGGGCCTGCGGCTGGCCCGGGCCCAGGCCGGGCAGGTGCGGTCGAACGGCGGCGTGCCGGTGCCGTTCTCGGACCTGCTGGCGCCCGATTTCCTCAAGGCGCCCGAGGTGCTGTTCTCCCCGGACATGTTCCACCCGTCGGCCGCCGGTTACTCGCTGGCGGCCCAGCAGTTGCTGCCGGCCCTGTGTGAAGCGTTGGGCGAGTGGACAACTGAGTCGCCGCCGGCATCCGCGCTGGTCTCCCGGACCGCGGACGTGACGAGCCTGCTGGCCCGCCTGGCCGGCATCGCGCGCCTGTGGCGGCGCACGACAGGCGTACCCGCGCCGATCGTCGCTCCTGTCACGGGATAAATTCGCCGGGAAGCAATTTTTGGATCCTTAGGAGCCCGTCATGCCCGAAGCCGTCATCGTCTCCACCGCCCGCTCCCCCATCGGCCGTGCCGTCAAGGGCTCGCTGGCCACCATGCGGCCCGACGACCTCGCCGCCCAGATGGTGCGCGCCGCGCTGGACAAGGTGCCCGCGCTCGACCCGCGCGATGTCGCCGACCTGATGATCGGCTGCGGACAGCCCGGTGGTGAGGCCGCCTACAACATCGGTCGCGCCGTGGCCGTCGAGCTCGGCTACGACTTCATGCCGGGCACCACCGTCAACCGCTACTGCTCGTCGTCGCTGCAGACCACCCGCATGGCGTTCCACGCCATCAAGGCCGGCGAGGGCGACGTGTTCATCTCGGCCGGTGTCGAGACCGTGTCCCGCTTCGGCATCGGCGCTGCCGACGGCGCCCCGAACAGCAAGAACTCGCTGTTCGACGAGGCTCAGGCCCGCACCGCCAAGCAGGCCGAAGGCGCCACCGAGTGGCACGACCCGCGCGAAGACGGCGTCCTGCCCGACGTCTACATCGCCATGGGCCAGACCGCCGAGAACGTCGTCCTGCACACCGGCATCAGCCGTGAGGACCAGGACCACTGGGGCGTCCGCTCGCAGAACAAGGCCGAGGAAGCCATCAACGCCGGCTTCTTCGAGCGCGAGATCGTCCCGGTCACGCTGCCCGACGGCACCATCGTCTCCAAGGACGACGGCCCGCGCGCCGGCACCACCTACGAGAAGATCAGCCAGCTGCAGCCGGTGTTCCGCCCGAACGGCACCATCACCGCCGGTAACGCCTGCCCGCTGAACGACGGCGCCGCCGCCCTCGTGATCATGAGCGACGAGAAGGCCAAGGCCCTCGGCCTGACCCCGCTGGCGCGCATCGTCTCGACCGGTGTCTCGGGTCTGTCGCCGGAGATCATGGGCCTGGGCCCGATCGAGGCCGTCAAGCAGGCCCTCGGCCGCGCCAACATGGCCATCGGTGACGTCGACCTCTACGAGATCAACGAGGCCTTCGCCGTGCAGGTGCTGGGCTCGGCCCGCGCCCTGGGCATGGACGAGGACCGCCTGAACGTGTCCGGTGGCGCCATCGCCCTCGGCCACCCGTTCGGTATGACCGGCGCCCGCATCACCGCGACGCTGATCAACAACCTGCAGACCCACGACAAGCAGTTCGGCATCGAGACCATGTGTGTCGGTGGTGGCCAGGGTATGGCCATGATCATCGAGCGGCTTTCGTAAGTCCCTTAAGCAGTCTCTGAAGCGGCGTCCCGCCGCCTCAGCGTTGACCCTGTACTCAGGGCGCATTTGTTCGAGTGACATGCGCCCCAGGTACAGGGTCAACGTGTTTCTGGGGGCATCTGGCGTTGACCCTGAACCCTTGGCCTAACTCGCGCGTCCGGCGTCGCGCGAGGGCAGAAACACTGCAGGATTTCGTCGATAGAGTGCCCGCGCCCAGGCCCGATTCACCCACGCGATGATCTCCGCCCGGCGATGTCCGGCGGCCACTCTGACCACCGTCCACCCGACGCCGGCGATGTACTCGCTGCGCACGATGTCGTAGCCGATCTGGCCCGCATGTTGCTCGCCGTCGTACTCGACAGCGAGCCGCATGTCTTCCCATCCCATGTCGAGGAAGTACTTGGCGCGGCCATCGGGGCCAGTCACCGGGATCTGAGTCTTCGGTCGTGGAAAGCCTTCGGCGATCAGCAATTGTCGAAGCCAGGATTCTTGCGGGGATTGGGCGCCCGGGTCGTAGAGAGCCAGAGCCTGCTCCAATTGGCGCAACCCTCGCGCGTGCCGGTGGCGGCCTGCCACCTCACGCACTGCGTCGACGTTGAATCCGGTGGCGGCACCGAGAGCGTCGAGTCGGGCAACCGCGTCGACGAGCGACCCGCGTCGTCCGAGGTCGAACGCCGTACGGTGCGACGTCGTCACAGGCAATCCGCCGAGCAACTGGCTCTCGTCGTCGAAGAGCAGGTCATCACGGGCGATGACGTTCCTGGGCGGCCTGGTATTGGCGTAGATGAGTTCAATCGGCGCGTCATCAGGCACCCACTTCGCCCTGTGAAGGGCTGCCGCGGCATGCCCGGCAATGGTGGCCTCGCGTCCAGACCACAGCCACGCGGCCTGCGTCCGCTGGTAGAGCGATGGGTCAATTCGCTTGTCCACGTAGATGTTCGGCAGCATCGCCCGGTAGTGGCGGCGCAGCTCGTAGCGGGTGAGCGATCGACTTGCGACAGCCTCGCTGCCGATGAACGGGTCCGATTCGGTGATCATGACGCAACCGTCTGCCGCCCCGCTGACAGAAAGGTCTCGATCGCGCCGACACAGCCGTGGAGTGTGGATCAACTGCGAAGTGTGGATAACTCACGTTGAGCCTGTATCCGCGGCGCATTCGTACGAGTAGCCCGCGCCACTAGTACAGGGCCAATGCGCCGATGGGCGATCAGGACTCTGAGCCTGAATCCATGGCGCAAGAGTGCGAGAAACCCACGCCCTCAGTACAGGATCAACCCACATAGAACCCCACCCCATAGACTTTCCGCCCAATGATCACCATCGGAACCCCACTGTCGCCGAACGCGACCAAGGTCATGCTGCTCGGCTCCGGCGAACTCGGTCGCGAAGTGCTGATCGCGTTGCAGCGCCTGGGCGTCGAGACCATTGCCGTCGACCGCTACGAGAACGCGCCGGGCCAGCAGGTGGCCCACCACGCGCGGACCATCTCGATGACCGACCCCGACCAGCTCAAGGCGCTGATCGCGGCGGAGAAGCCGGACCTCGTGGTGCCGGAGATCGAGGCCATCGCCACGCCGGCGCTGCAGGAACTCGAGGAGGCCGGTGTGGTGCGGGTGATCCCGACCGCGCGGGCCGCCCGCCTCACCATGGACCGCGAGGGCATCCGGCGCCTGGCCGCCGAAGAACTCGGCGTGCCGACGAGCCCCTACAAGTTCTGCGATTCGCTCGAGGAACTCCAAGCCGCCATCGATGGCGGCATCGGGTACCCGTGCGTCGTGAAGCCCGTGATGAGCAGTTCGGGCAAGGGCCAGAGCAAGCTCGACGGCCCGGACGACGTCGCGAAGGCCTGGGAGTACGCCATGGGCGGGGCGCGCGTGACCAACACCCGCATCATCGTCGAGGGCTTCGTCGACTTCGACTACGAAATCACGCTGTTGACGGTCCGGGCACGAGGCGCCGACGGCGAGGTCGAGACGCAGTTCTGCGAACCGATCGGGCATCGACAGGTCGCCGGCGACTATGTGGAGAGCTGGCAGCCACACCCGATGTCGGCCACCGCACTGGCGAACGCCCAGCAGATCGCGCACAAGGTCACCGAGAACCTCGGCGGTCAGGGCGTTTTCGGCGTCGAGTTGTTCGTCAAGGGCGACCAGGTGTGGTTCAGCGAGGTGAGCCCGCGCCCGCACGACACCGGTATGACGACCATGATCACGCAGTGGCAGAACGAATTTGAGCTGCATGCCCGCGCGATCCTCGGCCTGCCGGTCGACACGTCGCTCAAGAGCCCGGGTGCCAGCGCGGTGATCTACGGCGGTGTCGAGGCCGAGGGCATCGTCTTCGACGGCGTCGACGAGGCCCTGCAGGTGCCGGGCACCGACATTCGGCTGTTCGGCAAGCCGGAGAGCTTTCGCACCCGGCGGATGGGCGTGGCCCTGGCACGGGCCGCGGACATCGACACCGCGCGCCGCAACGCCGCCGAAGCTGCCGGCCGCGTCAGGCCGCGCGCAGTCTGAGCACGACATGAAGAAGGGGCGCCCGCCGAAGCGGACGCCCCTTCTCTGTCAACGGAGCTAGTCGTTGTTGAAGTAACTCAGCAGCCGCAGGATTTCCACGTACAGCCAGACCAGGGTGACGGTCAGGCCGAGCGCGACGCCCCACGCCGCCTTCGCCGGCGCACCGGCGCGGATCATCTGGTCGGCAGCGTCGAAGTCGATCAGGAAGCTGAACGCCGCCAGCGCGATGCAGACCAGCGAGAAGATGATCGCGATGGTGCCACCGCTGCGCAGGCCCATGCCGGCGCCGCCGTTGAACAGGCCGATGACGAAGTTGCCGAGCATCAGCGCGAGGACGCCGAACATGCCGGCGACGATCATGCGGGTGAACTTCGGGGTGACGCGGATGGCGCCGGTCTTGTAGACGACGAGCATGCCGAAGAACACGCCGAACG
The DNA here is from genome assembly GCF_045310915.1 of Mycobacterium sp. SMC-17. Taxonomy (NCBI): domain Bacteria; kingdom Bacillati; phylum Actinomycetota; class Actinomycetes; order Mycobacteriales; family Mycobacteriaceae; genus Mycobacterium; species Mycobacterium sp. SMC-17. The sequence continues at coordinate 24,297 of NZ_JBJIAK010000055.1, forward strand.
TGCCGAGGATGGCCTGGCCGATCAGGGCCCCGGCGTTGGCACCGGAGACCGCGAAGTTGGCCATGACGAACGAGAACGCGCCGAGGAACATGCCCTCGAGCACCGCGTAGGTCAGGACGATGCCCGGGTTGTCCTGCTTACGGCCGAACGTGGCGATGAGGACCATCACCAGACCGCCGATGGCGCCGATCATGGCGAGGGGCCCGGCCAGCGCCAGGTTCGACATGATCAGGAAGTACGAAACGACCGCACTGACCGTCAGCACCGCCAGCGTGATGCCGGTCTTGGTGACGACGTCGTCGATGGTCAGCGGGCGCGAGAAGCCGGCCTGCTGCTGCGGGTACTGGGTGTATGGCTGAGCCATGGTCTGCTGGGCACCATATGCGGCGGCGCCACTACCGAATTGCGCGTATCCGCCCTGCGACTTGGGCAGGGAACGAAATATCGGGTTGCTGCTCTCGCGCACCGTCGGGTTCCTCTCCTGAAGCTGTGGTCCGTCTGCTGACGAACACCCACACAACGTACGACTTCGGGTGTTGGTTCCCGGCGAGACGGAGAAACTGGGAACTTACTGTGAAACGGTACCTGGTCGGCGCAGGCGGTGCGCGACGATCTACATTGCTTACCGTGGCGGAAAACGAGGACATCCTAGTAAATGTCGAGAACGGCGTCGGCGTCGTCACGCTGAACCGTCCGAAGGCCATCAACTCGCTCAACCAAGCGATGGTCACGGGACTGGCCGAGGCGCTCACCGCGTGGGAGCACGACGACAGCGTGCGCGCGGTCCTGCTGACCGGCGCCGGCGAGCGCGGCCTGTGCGCGGGCGGCGACGTCGTCGCGCTCTATCACTCCGCCAAGGCGCAAGACGACAACGCCAGGACCTTCTGGCATGACGAATACGTGCTCAACGCGCACATCGGCCGCTACCCCAAGCCGTACGTCTCGCTGATGGACGGCATCGTGATGGGCGGCGGCGTCGGGGTCGGCGCGCACGGCAGCATCCGCGTCGTCACCGAGAAGACCAAGCTCGGCATGCCCGAGGTCGGCATCGGCTTCATCCCTGACGTCGGCGGCACCTACCTGCTGTCCCGCGCACCGGGCCTGATCGGCCTGCACGCCGCACTCACCGGCGCCCCGTTCTCCGGCGCGGACGCCATCGCCCTGGGTTTCGCCGACCACTTCGTCCCACAGGCCGACCTCCCGGCATTCCGTGACCTGGTGATCAGCGACGGCCCCGACGCCGCGCTCAAGAAGTACGCCGTCGAGCCGCCCGCCAGCGAGCTTCTGGCACAACAGCATTGGATCGACGAGTGCTACGCGGCCGACACGGTCGCCGAGATCCTGGAGAACCTGCGGAACAGCGACGCCGCGCCCGCCAACGCGGCAGCCGACCTGATCGCCACCCGGTCGCCCATCGCGCTGACAGTCACCCTGGAGGCCGTGCGCCGCGCCGCGAAGCTGCCCACCCTCGAGGACACCCTCGTGCAGGAATTCCGAGTCTCGATGGCATCGCACAAGTCTCACGATTTCGTGGAGGGCATCCGCGCCCAGCTCGTCGACAAGGACCGCAACCCGCAGTGGTCCCCGGCTAGTCTTTCGGACTGCACCGCCGCCGACGTCGACGCCTACTTCGTCTCCGCCGACCCTGATCTCACCTTCTAGGAGAACCGATGACTTTCGAAACCATCCTGGTCACCCGCGACGACCGCGTCGCCACCATCACCCTGAACCGGCCGAAGGCCCTCAACGCCCTCAACAGCCAGGTGATGACCGAAGTCACCACGGCCGCAGCCGAACTCGACGCGGACCCGGGCATCGGCGCCATCATCATCACCGGTAGCGAGAAGGCCTTCGCCGCGGGCGCCGACATCAAGGAGATGGCGAGCCTGACGTTCGCCGACGTGTTCTCGCAGGACTTCTTCGCGCTGTGGAACAAGTTCGCCGCGACCCGCACCCCCACCATCGCCGCCGTCGCCGGCTACGCGCTCGGTGGCGGTTGTGAGCTCGCCATGATGTGCGACCTGCTGATCGCCGCCGACACCGCGAAATTCGGCCAGCCCGAGATCAAGCTGGGCGTGCTCCCTGGCATGGGTGGCAGCCAGCGTCTGACGCGTGCCGTGGGCAAGGCCAAGGCCATGGATCTGATCCTCACCGGCCGCAACATGGACGCCGAGGAAGCCGAACGCTGCGGTCTGGTGTCGCGTGTGGTCCCGGCCGACAAGCTGCTCGAAGAGGCCAACGCCGTCGCCAAAACCATTGCCGGCATGTCGCTTTCGGCGTCGCGGATGGCGAAGGAAGCGGTCAACCGCGCCTTCGAGAGCACCCTCGCCGAGGGCCTGTTGTACGAGCGCCGGCTGTTCCACTCGGCCTTCGCCACCGACGACCAGACCGAGGGCATGGCGGCGTTCACCGAGAAGCGCGCGCCGAACTTCACGCATCGGTAAAGTCGATCGGTGGCCGACACCGCGCAACTGCCTGATCCTGCCGACGACGGCGCCGCTGTCACGGTGGCCGAGCCGTCGGACGAGGAGTCATTCGTCGCGAAACTGGAAGAGCCACCCTCGGATTGGTGGGTTCGCCGCTACACGTTTTTCGGCACCGCGGTCGGCCTGACCTTCATCTGGCTCTCGATGACGCCGTCGCTGTTGCCGCGCGGACCGCTCTTCCAGGGCATCGTCAGCGGGGCTGCCGGCGCGTGCGGCTACGGCCTCGGGGTGCTCAGTGTCTTTCTGGTGCGCTACATGCGCTCAAAGGACAGCAGTCCCAAGGCGCCCCGCTGGGCGTGGCTCGTCCTGATCGGGGTCGGCGTCATCGGCCAGGTGCTCGCGGTCATCTGGTTCCACGTCTGGCAGGACGAGGTCCGCGACATGATGGGCGTGCCCCGGATGAAGTTCTGGGACCACCCGCTGACGGCGGTGTACTCGATCGTCTTCCTGTTCGGCTTCGTCGAAATCGGCCAGCTGATCGGCAAATTGGTGCGTTTCCTGATGCGTCAGCTGGAGCGGGTGGCTCCCCCTCGGGTGTCCGGCGTGGTGGCAGTGCTCCTGGTCATCGCCGTGTTCGTCGAGGTGTTCAACGGTGTGGTCGGCAACTATGCGATGTCGTGGATCAACAACACCTTCGCCTCGGCCAATGACGAGGATGATCCCGACAACCCGCCTCCCACATCGCCATTGCGGTCGGGCGGGCCCGGCTCACTTGCCAGCTGGTCGTCGCTGGGCCGGCAGGGCCGCATCTTCGTCGGCAACGGACCGAGCGTCGAAGAGCTCGAGAAATTCAACGGCCGCAAGGCAATCGAACCGATTCGCGCCTACGCCGGTCTGCACTCCGCGGACGGCATCCGGGCAACGGCCAGGCTCGCCGCGCAGGAACTCAAGCGCACCGGCGGACTCGAGCGCGCGGTCGTCGCCGTCGCCACCACGACGGGCACCGGCTGGATCAACGAGGCCGAAGCCGCGTCGCTGGAGTACATGTACAACGGCAACACCGCGATCGTGTCGATGCAGTATTCGTTCCTGCCCAGCTGGATCTCGTTCCTGGTGGACAAGGACAACGCGCAGGAAGCCGGCCAGGAACTGTTCGAAGAGGTCGACGCCCTCGTGCGGCAGATGCCCGAGGGCAAGCGCCCCAAGCTCGTGGTGTTCGGGGAGAGCCTCGGCTCGTTCGGCGGCGAGGCTCCGTTCCAGTCGCTGAACAACCTGGTGGCCCGCACCGACGGCGCGCTGTTCTCCGGACCGACGTTCAACAACGTCATCTGGACCGAGCTGACCCGCTACCGCGACGCCGGGTCACTGGAGAAACTGCCGATCTACGACCACGGCCTCAACGCCCGGTTCGCTTCTCGCCCTGAGGATTTGGACCGCCCTGCCGACGCCACCTGGGGCCACCCGCGGGTGGTGTATCTGCAGCACGCGTCCGACCCGATCGCCTGGTGGAATCCCGACCTGCTGTTCGCCCGGCCCGACTGGCTGGAAGAACCGCGCGGCCGTGACGTCTCGCCGCGGATGGAGTGGATTCCCGTCGTGACGTTCCTGCAGGTGTCGGCCGACATGGCCGTCGCGGTCGACGTCCCGGACGGGCACGGACACGTCTACGTCAGGGACGTCGCCGATGCGTGGGCCGACGTGCTGCAGCCGCCGGAGTGGACCAAGGAGAAGACGGAGCGGTTGCGCCCGCTGCTACACCCAAGCGCCGGCACGTAGCAGCACCGACGCGGCCGTCCCGCCCAGCAGTCCTTCATCGACCAGCGCCCGGTATCCGCCGATGACGTCGGTGGCGCGGTACAGCCCCAGGTCCTGCAGCGCGGCGGCGGCCAGGCTCGAGGTGTAGCCCTGCGAGCACAGCACCACCCACTCGACGTCGACTCCGGTGGCCTGCGGCAGACGGGCGTCACTGGTCGGGTCGCAGCGCCATTCCAGGACGTTGCGTTCCACGACGAGCGCGCCGGGAAACTCGCCCTCGATGGCGCGCTGCGCGGCCGGCCTGATGTCCACCAGCACGGCGCCCCGGGCCAGCGCGGCGGGGATTTCGGCGGCGGACAGCCGGACCAGCCGCTCGCGCGCCGCGTTCAGCATGGCGTCGACTCGGCTGACCGCGTTCCCCGTCGCTTCACTCGCCGTGGTCATCAGTCCCCCTCGGGCTTGTCAGTGAGTTCGGTGTAGACGCGCCGCAGCTTCTGGCTTTCGGTCACGTCGTAGTACGACATGGCGGTCAGCGGCGGCGAGTAGGCGTGCACACTCAGAGTGGGCGGAGCGGGCGATACTCCTGCGGCATCGTTGCTGCCCGCCCGCACCACGTCGTGGACCCAGCCCAACGGGAACGCGGCCTGGTCACCGGCCTCCAGAGTGCGCTGCCGCAGCCCGCGGCCGTCCCAGCGGGTTTCCTCGAGCGCCCCGGACACCACGGTCAACGCACCGAGCGATCCGCCATGGTCGTGCAGCTCGGTGCTGCGCTCGGGGACCCAGCTGATCAGCCAGAGATCGAGTTCGTCGTCGCCGTACAACCGGCGGAACCAGCGTTCGTGAAGGGGCAGGCCGTCGGCCGGCAGCAGCCGGTCGTAACGGCCGCTCAGGACGTCGTCGGCGCACCGATCAGTGGCGTGCAGCAGGTCGGGCAGCCGCAATCGGGTCGGGGCCAGGGAAGTGGGGCCAGAAACAGAAAACTCTGTCAGGACGGACATGACGGAACTCCAATGCAGAAACGAACGGGTGGGCTTGGCGCCCTCACAAGGCCGGGCTCAAGCCCGACAACATGTCGCGTTCTGCACGTTCTGCACTGCCATGTTCCCCATGGTGTCGGCGCCGCGGCCGCCGGGAAAGGGTTAGCGTCAGGGTGATCCTGAATGCCTACACCTCTAGATTGGCAAGCATGCAGATCAACGTCATCCGGGCAGCGCTGCTCACGACCACCGCACTGACGTTCCTGACAGCCTGCGGGCCGGACAAGCAAGCCGCTCCCGCCCACACTCCCGCCGAGCTGCCCACGCAGTCGCACGAACACCCCGCACCCGCCGGCGGCGCCGTCTCCCCGGGCGGCGTGACAACTGCCGTCGACGCCCCGCCGGCGGCGACCGAGTCCGAGTTCGGCCAGGCGTGCCACGCCGCGAAGGTGTGGATGGACGCTCAGCATGCCGACCCGGCGACGCTCGTCGAGCCGTACCTGAGCCTCATGCAGCGGGCGGAAACACGTGATCCCGGTAACTTCAACACCCCGTGGACCGAGCTCACCGCAGGCCAGCAGGCCGGCGTGATCATGGCCGCGACCAGCGCCTCCAAAGGTGAATGCGGCTGATACCCGCCGTTCACTGAGGATTCGCTGAGTCTGCGGCGTTGCCCTAAAATCGGTCGCACTGCCGTCCGATCGCTCTGACGCATACACGCGGGCCGCGGTGACAGCGAACTTTCCGACCGCCGGATCCGACCGGCGGTCCTCACGTACCCGCGAGGCCCGCCGAGATGACCGCCATGACCGCATCCCCTCGAGGTCGCAGCTGAGCACCTCCGATCTCCAGCGCAGCGATACCGCCCGCCACCGTCTTCCAGCCCGGCACCGCCGGAGCCGGCTGCAAAGCCTGCTCAGCGCCCGGGTGGGCTGGGACACCGTCGGGCGGGTGGCGCTCGCCCTGGTCACCACGGTGGCGGTGGCGACGACCGGCCTGGGCTGGTGGACGGTGCGCGGCGCGCTGCACGGCATCACGGTCAGCGATGCGCTCGGGGCCGACGCGCCCAAGTCCACCGGCGGGGCGATGAACATCCTGCTGATCGGCCTGGACTCGCGGAAAGACCAGCAGGGCAATGACCTGCCGCAGGCGCTGCTCGACAAGCTGCACGCCGGGGATTCGGACAACGGCGGCTACAACACCAACACGCTGATCCTGGCGCACATCTCCGCCGACAACCATGTGGTCGCGTTCTCGATCCCGCGCGACGACTATGTGCGGGTCACCGGCATCCCCGGATACGACCACATCAAGATCAAAGAGGCGTACGGCCTGACCAAGGCCAACGCCATGCAGCACCTCATGGACAAGGGCGTCACCGACCAGGCCGAGCTGGAACGCAAGAGCCGCGAGGCCGGCCGCGCCGCCACCCTGGCCGCGGTCCGCAATCTGACCGGTGCGCCCATCGACTACTTCGCCGAGGTCAACCTCGCCGGTTTCTACGACATCGCCGAGAGCCTCGGTGGCGTCGAAATCTGCCTGAACCACCCCGTGTACGACGACTACTCGGGCGCCGATTTCCCGGCCGGCCGCCAGATGCTCGACGCCTCGCAGGTCGTCGCCTTCGTCCGGCAACGGCACGGCCTGGACAACGGCGACCTGGACCGGACCCACCGCCAGCAGGCGTTCCTGATCTCGGTGATGCACCAGCTGCAGAAGGACGGCTCGTTCAGCGACCTCGGCAAGCTCAATCAGCTGATCGGCGTCGCACAGAAGGACGTCGTGCTGTCGGCGGGCTGGGGCCAGGAGCAGTTCAAGCGCATGGGCGAGATCGCCGGCGGCGCAAACGTCCAGTACCGGACATTGCCCGTCGTGCGCTACGACAACATCGACGGCCAGGACGTCAACATCGTCGACCCCATGGCCATCAAGGTCGAGGTCGCCAAGGCCTTCGGCCTCAAGCCACCGGCCGGCGCACCGACGACCACGCCCAGCACGTCGACCGAGCCGTCGACGCTGGACAAGGCCGCCGACAGCACCGGTACGACGTCGAAGAACGCCAAGACCGCCGTCATCGACGTCATCAACGGTTCCGACGTGATGGGCCTGGGCCGGCAGATGTCCGAGATCCTGGGCGATCTCGAATACTCCATGGGCCAGACCCGGAGCTCGCAGGACGGCGAGCTCAGTTCGACGGCCGTCGACTTCGGCGCCGGTACCGACGCCGAAGCCAAGCACCTGGCAGAACTGTTGGGCATCGACGCGGTCCGCGCCGACCCGTCGGTGCCCGCCGGCCGCATCCACGTGACGCTGGGGCCGGGCTATCAGGTGCCAGACACCCTCGACAGCGTCTCCCTGGCTGCGGCCAAGTCGTCCAATTACGACACCACGTTGCCGACCCCGGAAGCCGGGCCGCCGGTGCGTGCCAACGACGGGCTCCCCTGCGTCAACTGACGCGCGCCCGCTTTTCCGTGCCGCCAGTGTGCGCACAGACCGTCGATCCGGCCGGTTCCGCGATCTGCACGCACACTCGCGATGCAGACGCCACCAGCTGCCGGCGCAAATTAATTAGATTAGTTCAACGAATTAAATTCGCCGCCCATCGAAGCGCGAAAAATGAGCAGCAACACCATTCTCAGAACACAAAGCACATCTAACAAATTTGCCCGCCGACCAGGCAAAACGTCGCGAAAGCAATGAGATCAGCTAACGAATACGACCAATTTCCCAACTACTGGTCAGTAATTGTGCTTTGACTCACACAATGGTGCACACTATGGGGTGTCTCACTCATTGTCGAAGGGATGAGCACGATGGTTGCTCCTCAGCACGTACCGGTCGCTCGGGCCCACAGTGGCGCGGTCAACGGGCGCCGGGTGCTCTTCATGGGCATCCTCCTGCTGCTCATCGCGGTTGCCGCCGTCAGCGGCATCCTCTTCGCCATGAGCAGTGGACAGCCGCAGGTGGCCCTCATCATCGGGCTCATCTCGGCGGCGTTCTTCTCGCGCATCCGCTGCTGACGCGGCCTCGTCTCGCCGCCGTCTGATCCGCACGCCAAAATAGGCCCATGCGGGTCGCACTGGTCCTTGGCAGCGGTGGCGCCCGGGGTTACGCACACATCGGCGTCATCGACGCGCTCCGCGAGCGCGGCTTCGATGTCGTCGGCATCTCCGGTTCGTCCATGGGCGCTCTCGTCGGCGCCCTGCAGGCCGCCGACAAACTCGACGAATTCTCCTCCTGGGCCAGCGCCCTCACGCAGAGCGCGGTGCTGCGCCTGCTCGATCCCTCCCTGACCGCCGCCGGCGTGCTCCGCGCCGAGAAGATTCTGGCGACCGTCCGCGAGATCATCGGCCCGCGGACGATCGAGAGCCTGCCGATTCCCTACACCGCCGTCTCGACCGACCTGATCGCCGGAAAATCGGTCTGGCTCCAGCGCGGCCCCATCGACGCGGCCATCCGGGCCTCCATCGCCATCCCGGGCGTCATCGCGCCCTATCTGCTCGACGGCCGGCTCCTGGCCGACGGCGGCATCCTCGACCCCCTGCCCATGGCGCCGCTCGCCGCCGTCAACGCCGATCTGACCATCGCGGTCAGCCTCAACGCCAGCGATCCGAATCCCACGACCCCGGAATCCCCGCGACCCACCGCGGAGCTGCTGAACCGCATGCGGCGCAGCACGACGTCACTGATCGACCGGGCCGCGGCGAGCACCCTGCTCGACGGCCCCACCGCACGATCGGTGTTGAGCCGCTTCAGCAACGCCGTCGACGGCATCGACGCCGTCGCCGAGTCCGAGGTCGAGACCGAAGAGGACACGAATGTGCCGCGGCTCGGCGGGTTCGAGGTCATGAACCGCACCATCGAAATCTCGCAGGCCGCGCTGATGCGGCACACCCTGGCCGCCTACCCACCCGATCTGTTGATCGAGGTACCGCGCACGGTGTGCCGCAGCCTGGAGTTCTACCGGGCCTCCGAGGTCATCGAGATCGGGCACGAATTGGCTTGCGCCGCACTCGATTCCCTCGATCTTCCCGACTAGGACAGGAACGCGGCGACCTCGGCCGCCACCCGGCGGCCCTGTGCGCGGCCGGCCTGCGCGGCCGGGATGCGACAGGCCGGATCCAACGGGTCGGCGCCGAAGGCCGCGAGGGACTCGTCGTCGGCGAAGATGCCGCACGCACGGCCGGCAAAGCTCTTGACGTCCGCACCGGGCCCCGCCCCGAACGGCGACGGCGAGTCCGACGGCGCCGGAACCAGCACGACGGCGGCGTCACAATCCTTGACCGCGATCATGTTGACGCTGCTGCCCATGCCGCCGTCCATGTAGCGGCGGCCGCCGATGGTCACCACCGGCCAGGCGGCCGGCACCGCGCAGCTGGCCTCGACGGCGTCGACGAGGGACACCCCCGATTCGCGGGTGAACACCACCAACTCGCCGGTGTCGATGTCGACGCCGGTGATGCGCAGGTCATGGTCGGGCCACTCGTGCGACGGCAACCGGCGTTCGATGACGTTGCGGCGCACGGCCGGACTGACGGTGTCGGCGGCCGCCGCCGCCTTGCCCAGGCGCTGCAACTGCTCGGCCGGGCTGCCGTGGTCCGCCGACATCGCGTCGATGAACGTGGTCAGGACGGCCTCGATGTCGATGCCCGGGCTGATCTCTGCCGATTCGGCGGCCACCTGGCGCTCGAACAACTCTCCGATGCTCAGGGCGCTGCCCAGTTGTGCACCGACCGCCGAACCCGCCGACGTGCCCAACACCACATCGGAATTTCGCACCGCCGCGGCGATCTCGGGAGCTTCGTCGGCGATGCCCTGCAGGATGCCGGTCTCCCACGCGATGCCGGCGATGCCGCCACCAGCCAGAACGAGTGCACGCTTAGTCATTAGTTCATCTAACCGGATTCGGCGTGCGCCGTGGGACCGTCATCCCACCAGGAGGTCAGAAAGATGCTCCAGCGACCGGCCGGCGTAGCCCTTCCACAGCTTGCCGAACACCGGCAGCAGCGGAGCGGTCAGCGAGCTGCGCGGGTGCAGGGTCCACCGCCAGGTGATCTTGGTGCGGGGGCTCTGCCCAGCGGAGACATCCTGGAACAGCCACATCCCTTGCACGCCGCCCACCAGCGGCGCCAGGGGTCCGTTGATGTCGGACAGCGTGTAGCCGAACGAGTGCGGCTCGTCGTACGAGGTCAGGGTCTCGGCCATGCTGCCGCCACCGGTCAGCAGGATGGTGCGGGTCTGCCCCACCGCATCCCAGATGCCGGTCTGGTTCCGCACGGCCTTGATCGGCGGGATCGGCCCGTACCAGCGACAGAACAGCTCATTGAGCGGGATCGGTGCGGTGCCGCTGAACGCGTCGGCCACCGCGACGGGGACTATTCGTGATTGCTCGACCACCAATGCCTGCGCCATGATGGCGATCGTAACCATCGATGCTGACCACTGGAGTGCCATGACCTCGACGATGCGGGCCCAACGGTTCTACGCCGACACCAAAAAGGTTGTGGTGGAAGATGTTCCGATTCCGGAGCCGGGCCCGGGCGAGGTGCTGGTCAAGGTCGCCTACTGCGGCATCTGCCACTCCGACCTCAGCCTGATCAACGGCACGTTCCCGTCGCAGCTCCCGGTGGTGACGCAGGGCCACGAAACGTCGGGCACCATCGCCAAGCTGGGACCGGGCGTCACCGGCTGGGCCGAGGGCGACCGCGTCGTCGTCGCCGCCGGCAAACCGTGCATGGACTGCGTTAACTGTCTTCGCGGCGACATGTCGAACTGTCTGCGAATCCGGCTCATGGCGTTCGCGTACGACGGGGGTTGGGCCGAATACACCGTCGCGCAAGCCTTCGGCCTGACGAGGGTGCCCGACAACGTGCCGCTGGAGCAGGCGGCGATCCTGGCCGACGCGGTGTCGACGCCGTTCGGCGCCGTCGTGCGGACGGGCCAGGTGGGTATCGGTGAATCCGTCGGCGTATGGGGCGTCGGCGGGCTCGGCACGCACATCGTGCAGCTGGCCCGGTTGGTCGGGGCAGCCCCGATCGTCGCGGTCGACGTCAACCCGGCAGTGCTGGAGCGTGCGCTGGAGGTCGGCGCGGACTACGCCTTCGACGCCCGCGACCCGGAGTTGTTGGCCCAGATCGGTGCGGCCACCGGCGGCCGGATGCTCGACGTCGCGTTCGACGCGGTCGGCAAGGGGTCGACGTTCGACCAGGCGCTGGCGGCGCTGACCGTGGGCGGACGGTTCGTCGGCGTCGGGATGAGCGCCGATGCCCCGTCGATCGGCCCGACGTCGTTCTTCAACCTGACCAAGAAGCAGGTGCGCGGGCACCTGGGCTACCAGAACGCCGACATCGGCACGCTGGCCACGCTGGTGTCCCGCGGCCGTCTGGACCTCACCCGGTCGATCAGCGAGATCGTCCCGCTCGAGGACGTCGCCGAAGGCATCGCGAAACTCGATCGGGCCGAAGGCAATCCGATCCGGATACTCGTGCAGCCCTAATTACCGCGAGCGGCCGTGTTTGTACGCCGACACGCTGCCGCAGGCGTGCAAAAACGTCGCGCTCACCTCAGCCGAGGTGCCGCTTTCGCACTGAAGAGCGGCAGGTCCAGATAGGTGGCGATGCCCGGTTCCGCGGCACACACCGCCGGCACGGAGTTGACGCAGTGGGCGGCGGTGCCGACGACGCCGGGTTCGGGGCCGTCCTCTCCGACCAGTCCCTGAAAGCCCTTGATCGACACGGTGAAGTCCGGATTTCCCTTGACCTCCATCTCATAGCGTTGACCTTCGGGGCCGAAATCCCATGCCGGGTCGAGGTTTTCCTCACCCATGAACCAGTTGACGGTGACGCGCACGACAACCTCGTCGCCGACGACCGCCTCCCAGTGGAACTTGCGGGCGGCCACCTGGCCGGGCTGGATGGGCCCCAGCGGTGAGTCGATCGGCGCGGTCGCCACCGCAACCTCTTGGCGCGCAACGATCTTCGGATCGGCATTGAAGCCGAACTCGTCGACGCACATCCGCACGGCCTGGATGAAGCCACTGTCGAGCAGCTTCTGCATCGGACCGGTCAGCGCCTTGTCCGGGGTCTCACCGAACCCCATGACGTGCCGCAGCACGTCGGGCGCCTCATAGGTGCGCAGATCCGAAAATTCCTCGGCCCGAACGAAAGTCACGCCAGTGGACATCACCGAGAACAGCAGCGGGAACTTCTCACTGATGCCGCCGGGTGCGATGCCGGTGCCGTGCAGCGTGGCCCCACCTGCCAGCGCGGCTTCCCGCATCGGCGCGCCCTGCTTCTCGCTCGGATACACCCACCCGACGGGCGTCACCACGTTCTTGCCGGACCGCAGCAGGGCCGCCACCTCGTCGGGGTTGGCCATCAGCGGGGCGTAGATGACGGCGTCGGCCTCGAGCGCCAGGATGTCGTCGATGTTGTTGGTCGCAGTGACACCCAGCGGCTCGGCGCCGATGATCTCGCCAACATCCTTGCCGTTCTTGGCTTCCGAATGCACCCAACAACCGACCAGTTCCAGGTCCGGGTGTTCCAGCACGCCCTTGATCGCGGCGACGCCGACTCCGCCGGTTGCCCACTGCACGACCCGCAACGCCATGAAACCTCCCGAGCACCGCCCGAACTAGAACACGTTCTAGGTTGTATACCACCGGCCCGGCGCCGGAGACCAGACCTTTGGGGTCTTGACTAAAACCGCCGGGCGTGACTGAACTACAGGTAGTAACGAAAGGA
>NZ_JBJIAK010000056.1:0-36855 GCF_045310915.1 Mycobacterium sp. SMC-17
CGACAACAGAACCTGGCAGCCCAACACGCCTCAGATCACCACTGCGGCGGCTTGACAGGCTCATTGAGAGTCCTTTCGGTTGACGTTGCTGCCCATCACAACCTCGGCCGGCCCACATCGATGCCGCTGCCACGGGACCTGTTCGCTTCCTGCTGAGAGGCTCTGCCTACTACGCTGTCGACATGGAGCTGCGGCAACTTCGGTACTTCGTCGCCGTTGCCGATGAGCTGAATTTCGGGCGTGCCGCCGAACGGCTGCGTATCGCCGGGCCGTCACTGTCCCAGCAGATCAAGGCACTCGAGCGTGACCTCAAGGTGGAGCTGTTCGACCGGGACCGGCGATCGGTGCGCCTGACCGCGGCAGGCGCGTCGCTGTTGCCGCACGCCCGGTCCCTGGTGGCGCAGGCCGATGAATTACGCAGGCGGGCAATCGGTTTGTCGAACTCCGAACCGATCCGGATCGGCTACGTCAACTGGTGCCCGACCGACCTGGCCGAGCGCGCGGCCGGTGTCGCGCAGCTGCGCGTCGACACGTGGGTGATGCCGTCGCACGCGCAGGCGGCCCGGGTTGCCGAGGGCATCCTCGATCTGGCCATCTGCTGGGTGCAGACCGGTGACCTGGAGGACCTCGAACTGGAAGCCCGGCTGATGGGGGTGGACCGGCTCTTCGCGCTGTGCGTCGGCGCCGACGACTCTCCCGTGCCGGCGAAAGACACACTGGTGCTGGTGGATTCGGACACGGCGAGTTGGGAGTCGTGGAACCGCTACGGTGAGCAGTTCGCCGCCGACACCGGTGCCCGGGTGATGCGCACCGACGACGGCGGCGTCACAGGCCCGACGTTCTTCGAGCATGTCCGCCAGCTGGGCCGTCCGGTGCTCAACAACCCCAGGGGGCAGACCGACGCCCTGCCGCGAGACCTGGTGCGCCGTCCGGTGATTCAACCGACTCCGCTGTGGACCTGGTCACTGGTGTGGCGGCGGGGAGAAGACAACCCTGCCGTGCACGCTGTCGTCGACGCGCTCACGCGGGACGCCGCCGTCGGGATCGACGACGCGGCGTGGCTGCCGTCCACTGATCCACATCAACAGCGCGGCCAGGGCCGCCAGTAGCACGACAGCGGCACCGGCGAGCAACGCCTGCTGAAAACCGTTGTGCAGCAGGGGTGCCACCGCGACGGGCCCGACGATCTGGCCGACGGAGTACCCCGTCGTCAACAGCGCGACGGCGCCGGGGAACTGCAACGCGCGGCCGGCGGCGAGCGCCAGGGTGCTGATGCCGATGAACGTGCCGCCGAACAGCACCGCCCCGGCGAGTGCGGCAACGCTGTTCCCGGTTCCCGCCCAGGCGATTCCGGCGGCCTGCAGCAACAACGCGGCGACGAGCAGCGCCGGATACGAGAATCTGCCGGTGAACCGCGCCCACAAGGCAGCCGACGGCGCGGCGGCCAGGCCGACCAACAGCCACACCGCACTGCCGAGTCCGCCCGGTGACTGCTGCGCGACCGCGGCGACCAGGAACGTGCCGGCGACGATGTAGCCGACGCCCTCGAGGGTGTAGCTCGCCATCAGCAACGCCAGCGGGCCGCGGGCGCTGCCCTGTTCGTCGGCAGGAACTTTCGGTGTGTCGCCGGAGGTCCCGGGGCGCATGTGCCAGGCGAACGCACTGAGCAGTGCGGCCAAGACCGTCGCCGCCCACCAGGCAACCTGCCAGTCCTTCGTGGCGGGCAGGGCCGCGGACAACGCGATGCCGATACCGACGCCGCTGAACGCCCAGCCGGCGTGGTGGGCCGGATGACCGTGATCCATCAGTGTGTTGACGGCGATCACGAAGACCAGAGCGCTGGCGATGCCGGCAACCAGCCGTAGCGCGCCCCACTCGATGACGCTGGTGCTCAGCGCCATTGCCGCCAGCGTCGCCACCAGGATCGCCAACGACGCCCGGCACGCGAGCACGGACCGGGCCAGCCGTGGCGAGACCGCGGCGCCCACCGCGCCGATCAGGTAACCGACGTAGTTGGCGGTGGCAAGCTGCCCCGCGGCCTGCGCGGTGAGGCCGGCGTCGGCCGTCATCAGCGGCAGGATCGGCGTGTAGGCGAAGCGGCCGATGCCCATCGCCGCGGCCAGGGCTGCCGCGGCGCGGGCGATCGAGAGCCAGGCGGACTTGGGCATACCTCATGGTGCGTGGCGGGGCGCGTCGCTCGCCACGACCGGTCTCCTTGCAGCTGTGAGGAATTGCCTCACAGGCGGCTCACGGTGCGACGAAGTGCTCGGCGGAGAGGACCCCGGACAGCCGGTCTCTCAGCTCGGCGGAGAACCGCAGAACCAGCGGCAGGGGCCGATGGTGGATCGCCGCGCTGGTCACCTTGCCGTCGGCATCGCGATCGAGAATGGTGATACCGCGGATCGTCAGGCCACCGAAAGCGGTTGCTCGCCACTGCAGGTAGCTGGTCGACCCGGCGTGCGCGGACTCGGTGAACTCCAACGTCTCGTAGATCGAACTCGCGGTGGCCATCACGGTGGCGACGAGTTCTCTGCCCCGGATTGGGGCCATCAGTGCGGTGGCATCCAGCACGATGTCGTCGGCGAATTCCGCGGCGAACGTGGTCCGGGATTGCTGCGCGAAACCGTCCTGCCAGCCGCTCATTTCGTCCCTCCGGAGGCGGACCAGGCGGCGGTGTCGATGGGGGAGAAGTCGGTCGGCTTGCCGTCGAGGCGGCCGGCCCGCCGGGTGCTGAGCGTCTTGACGACGTCGTCGGGCAGTGGCGTCGTGAAGATGTTGTCGATCAGCGAGTATTCGGCGGCCAGGCGCCCGAACGCGCCCAGCGCGCCGACGTCGATGCGTCCGTTCGGCAGGTAGAGCTCGTCGCGGACGTGAATCTTCTTCACCCGCCCCCACACGACGTGATCGGGTAGGGGCGGCATCTCGAAGATGCGGTCCACCACGCACTCGAACGAGATCGGGGCCTCGGCGATACGCGGTGCCGAGATGGTCTCCGACGCGGCCTTGTGGAGACCGAGCGCCTCGAATTCGTCGACGTCATGGTCGAATTCGAATGCCGAGCGATGCACGGTGTCCGCATTGTCGATCGTCGCGATGTTCACGACGAACTCGCCTGTGTCGCGGATGTTGACGAAGGTGTCTTTCAGCGTGACGCCGTCGGACCGCGGCTGCAGGCTGATGGACAGCATCGGTGGCATGCGGCCGACAACGGTGAAGAACGAGATGGGCGCGATGTTGCCGACGCCTGCGGTCGAGGCGGTGCTGACCCAGGCGATGGGCCGGGGTAGGACGCTGCCGATCAGCAGCTTGTAGCTCGAGGTGGGATCGAGATCGGTGGGGTCGATGACCATGACGGAATGCCTTTCAGGACAGGAGGGCCAGGGCGCTGTACCAGACCGGCCCGACGTTCAGCCGGTCCGGATACAGCCGGATCATGTAGTCGAAAAACTCACGGGGACTGGGCTTTCCGGCCAGCAGCCGCTGGGCGTCGTGCAGGTAGTCGCGGGTCTGGTCGATGATCGCCGGATCGTCGGGGAGGTCCTTGTTCTTGTGTCCTGCGACCACGGCGCGGGGCCGGAGTGCGGCGACCTGGTTGAGGGCCTGCAACCACGACCGGATGCCACCGTGATCGCTTTCCAGCAGGTACTGGTGCACGCCGTTGTAGGCGACGTCGCCGGCGACGACCAGTCCGATCGACGGCACGTGCAGCACGGTGGTGTCGTCGGTATCGGTGTGGCCCACCTCGATCGGCACCAGGCGCTGACCCTCCAACTCGAACCCGTCGGGGGGAACCTGTTGGTAGACAACGGGGCTCGGTGGGATCATGCCGGGAAAGTCGACGTCCCACATCTGGGCGCGGCCCGCCACGGCCTGCTCGTGCGTGGGAACGCCGCGGTGATCCTGGTATTGGCAGGGCCAGGTTTAGGCTCAGACGATGGTGAAGGGGAATGCGCGTTCGCAGTATTCATTCCGGCGACCCTGGCCCCCGTGGCCCCAGGGTGGGCGGGAATTCTCCTGAGGTGGTGGGTGCTTTGATCCGGCATGGATATGAAATTCGAGATCGCCGTCCTGCCGGTGTCGGATGTCGACCGGGCCAAGGACTTCTACGAGAAGTTGGGCTGGCGGCTGGACGCCGACTTCGAGACCGCTGCGGACTTCCGGGTGATCCAATTGACTCCACCAGGTTCCGGTGCTTCGGTCATCTTCGGTACCGGCGTCTCTGACGCGGTGCCGGGCTCGGTGGGCGGGCTGCACCTGGTGGTCGACGATGTTGTGGCGGCGCGTGCTGAGCTCGTTGGCCGTGGCATCACAGTCAGCGAGGTGTTTCACGACGAGGGTGGTGTCTTCCACCGCGCCGGGACGGCCGGCCGGGTCGACGGTCCAGACCCGGAGCGACGCAGCTACGCGTCGTACGCCTCGTTCGAGGATCCCGACGGCAACGGTTGGGTGCTGCAGGAGATCACCACGCGGTTGCCGGGGCGATAGTCGCCAGCGGAAACACGGAAGATACTGGCGCCCAGGTTAATTCGATGCACCACTCAGTTGGTCGACGGTGTGGGTGGTGGTTCGAAGGGTTGGTACCACCACCATTGGGCGCGTTCGCCGGTCGGTCCGGGGCACGGCGGCACATCAGGAAAGGGCGTCGTCGGTGGCCTTGCCAGGGATCCACCGTCGAGTTGTCGGCCCGCGGCATCGGTGACGACCAGCCGATCAGCCGGACCGGTGATGGTGATGACCCGCTGGTGATGCAGCCGGTGGTGATACGGGCACACCAGCACCAGGTTGTGCAGCTCGGTTTCCCCGCCGTTCTCCCAATGAATGATGTGATGCGCGTGCAAGCCGCGGGTCGCCCCGCAACCCGGTACCCGGCAGCACCGGTCGCGGTGTTCCAGCGCGCGGCGCAGCCGCCGGCTGATGGTGCGGGTGCTGCGCCCGGCGCCAATCGGCTGACCGTGCTTCTCGAGCCACACCTCGCACGTCGCATCGCACAACAACAGCCGGCGTTCGTCGTCGGTGAGCACCGACCCCACATGCAATGCAGCCGCGCGCTTTTCGAGGTCAAAGTGCACCACCACGGCGGTGTGCTGCCCATGCGGACGACGTTCCACATCGCTGTCCCAGCCGGCCTCCACCAGGCTCATGAACCCATCGACCTGGTTCGGGAACGGCGGCACCACATCCGACACCGGGTCACCGGTTTCTGAATTCTCGTGGTCGCGTTTCCAGTCCGCCACCAACGCATCCTGATGCGACGCCACCGCGGCATCGAACTTCACCGCCTCCAACTTCGGCAGCCGGATCTTGTACGTGGCCGACCCGTCCTCATGGCTGGTCTTGCGGATCGACCGCTCCGGCTCCGGCGCCGACTCCGGCTCGGGGCGCGGCTCCAACTTCACCGCAGTCCGCAACTGGGTGACCGTGGCGCTCTCGGCGAACTGGGCGTAATGCTCATCCGAACCGTCGGCGGCATGCTCGGCGACCACCCCGACCTGATCCAGCGACAACCGGCCCGCACGCATCGCCTCAGCGCAGCGCGGGAACTCCTCCAGCCGGTGCGCCACCGCCACCATCACTTCCGCATTACGCGGCGACACCCCGGTTTTCCACGCCATCAACGACGCCATCGACCGGGCACCCGTCGCGCCCCACAGCCCGCCACGATCGATCTCGGCGGCAATCTCCACCAGCCGCGCGTCGATCGCGTTGCGCTGACCGGTCAGCTCACCGATCTCCGCGAAGTACGCGTCCATACGCTCACACGGCGACGGCGCTTCAACTGCGAAAGCCGTTGCCGTGCTGGACATAACACCATCAAAGCAGAAGGGTCCGACAAGTTTTCGCACCCTGAAGCAGGGCGAGAAACTCGGGTCTACGCCGGATCAGTCCTTCTCGATGACACCCTGCGCGGTCCGGGCCCGGTCCTCATAGCTCTTGCGCTTGGCAGCGTCGAACTCCAGGAAGACCGTGTCCAGCCCGAGCGCCTTGTTCATCCCGCGGCGGCCCTTGGGCGGAAGCAGCTGTGCCAGCTGTGCGGTGAAGCGCAGCGGCGGCGGGACCGACACGTGGGTCTTGGGCTTGTCCAGGGTCTTGATGATGGCCGCGGCGATGTCCTCGGGTTCCACCGGCTTGATGGCGCCACCGGACTTGGTGCCCGAGATCAGCTCGGTGTTGGTGAACGGCGGCATGATCACCGAGACGTTGACGCCGTGGGGAGCCATCTCGTCCGCCAGGGCCGTGGACAGGCCGACGACGGCGTACTTCGCCCCGACGTAAACCACCTGACCGGGCAGCGGGATGAGGCCCGAGAGCGAGGCGATGTTGATGATGTGACCGCTACGGCGGCTGACCATCTCGGGAAGCGCGAGCTGACAGCCGGTCAGGACGCCGTAGACGTTGACTTCGAGGGAAGACCGGATCGACTGTTCCGTCTCCTTCAGGAACGGGCCGACCGGCATCACGCCGGCGTTGTTGATCAGGACGTCGAGGTGGCCGGCGCCGTCGCTGCGGGCCTTGTCCAGGAACACTTCGAAGGACTCGCGGTCGGTGACGTCGAGCGGGTACCCGGTGGCCGGACCGAGTTTGACCAGCTCAGAGACGGCCGACTCGAGTACTGCGACGTCCCGGTCGCCGATGACGACGCGCGCGCCGCGGGCGAGAAGGGCCTTGGCGGTGGCGTAACCGATGCCTCGTGCGGCTCCGGTGATGGCGATGGTCTTGCCGCGGATGTTGTCCATGGCCGCAAACTTTACACGTGTCAAGTTTTGAATTGAAGCCCTGATTTGGCCACCCCGGCGGGCTACTGTCGGGGGCATGACGCGCGCGCTGCGGACTCAGGTTTGTGTAGCCGGTGGTGGACCTGCGGGTCTGGTGCATGCACTGCTGCTGGCGCGCGCCGGCATCGAAGTCGTCGTACTGGAGAAGCACAACGACTTCCTCCGCGACTTTCGCGGCGACACCGTCCACCCCACCACGTTGCGCATCATGCACGAGCTGGGGTTCATCGACGAGTTCCTGAAGTTGCCGCACACCAAGATCAACCGGGTCTGCATGGACGCCGACGGCACCCTGCGGACGTTCGGCAGTTTCGGCGCCCTGAAGGCGCTGCGGTTCCCCGAGCCCTACATCGCGCTGATGCCGCAGTGGGACTTCCTGGACTTCCTCGCGGAAAAGGCTTCCGCCTACCCGGAATTCAGGTTGATCCGCAACGCGGAGGTGACCGACCTGATCATCGAGGGCGGCCGCGTCGTCGGCGTGCGCACGCCCGAGCTGGAGGTGCGCGCCGATCTGGTGGTGGCCGCCGACGGCCGTAAGTCGGCGGTGCGCGCGGCGTCCGGGCTCCCCATGGCGAGCGCGCACAGCCCCATGGATGTGCTGTGGTTCCGGCTGGGCTGGCGCCCCGGCGATCCGCAGGAGCTGTTCGGGATCATCCGCAAGGGTCTGTTGATGGCGATGATCTATCGCGGCGACTACTGGCAGGTCGCGTACCTCATGCCGAAGGGCGCCAATCCGCAGGGCGGCTCACTCGACGACTTCAAGGCCCGGCTCGTGTCTGTACGGCCGCAGCTGCGCGAGCACGTCGAGGACCTCAAATCGTGGGACGACACCAGCCATCTCGATGTGCGGGTGGACCGGCTCAAGACCTGGTGGCGGTCGGGGCTGCTGTGCATCGGCGACGCCGCGCACGCGATGTCACCGGCCGGCGGCGTCGGTATCAACCTGGCGGTGGCCGACGCGGTCGCCGCCGCCAACATCCTGTGCGGTCCGCTGCGTAACGGCCTGCTCGCCGACTCGGATCTGGCCAAGGTGCAACGCCGCCGCGAGTTGCCGACCCGCATCATCCAGGCCGGCCAGGTGCTGGCGCAGAACCAGTTCATCGAACCCAACCTGGCCGGCGACCTGTCACCGATCAAGGTGCCGTCATTCGTGGGAAAGGGCCCGCTGCAATACATTCCGCCGCTGCTCGTCGGCCGCGGTTTCCGTCCCGAACACGTGCGGACCCCGGACGTCCACTCGGCATGACGGACGCTGTCAGCTGACGGTGACGTCGTCGATGTCGATGGTCACCGTGACCATGTCGCGCACGGGCTGCCCGTCGGCGTCGCGGACGTAGACGACGCGCTTGGTCGGGAGCACGATGCCGTCGAACTCGGTGTGGTTGTCCGAGTAGTGCGCGGCCGGGGAGTCGCCGGCGATGTCGACGTCGTAGTCGCGCCGCCGGATCAGGCCGTCCGAATCGATGTAGAGGGTCTGCTGGGTGCTGTGGGTGGCGATGGAATCGGGGTACTTCACACCGAGCCGGCGCCACGTCTGGCCGTTCTCGTGCCACGTGCCGAGCTCTTCGGTGTGGACACCGGGCAGCGTCAGCGAATACGGCTCGGACAGGTACGTCCACATCGCGTAGCCCGCGAAGTAGGCCAGCTGCAGCGTGGACCACGGCGTCTCGAGGGTGTGTCCGGCGAAGGAATCACGAGGAGAATCCAGTGTTTCCAACGTCTTTGGCGAGTCATCGTCGGTTTCGATGACGACGCGGCCGGGGCGGTACGCGGAATGCAGCCCGGGCTCGGGCAGCGGGTGGTGCCATGCGAGTTGGTCCTTGGGACTGATCTCCACCCGCGAATCATCGAGAATGCCGTCGACGCCCTTGAGTCCCCACAGTCCGCCGCCGATGAGCTGATGGATCTTGATGCGGTTGACCTGCTCCCAGCGCTCCTGGCCGCCGGATGCGGAGATGACTTCGTGCAGCAGGGACATGGCGTGCTCCTTTGATGACGGCGGCCGCCGGGTGGCGGTCCACAATCGACCCTGCCTCGGCAGGTTGGCATGTGGGAGGCCGCGATCTTCCTGGTACCGAGGGGGACAGGATCGGGGCGGCTGCCCAACTGAGCGCTGCCGAATCCGGGTTGCTCCGCCGATCAGGTGGATACGCTTGATTTGTGCTTACCGGTTGGGCCGTCGGGTGTCTGCTGCTGGTCGCCGCCGTGCTGGTGTTGGGGGCCGGCATGGCGGCGCGCACGTACATCGGCGGGACGCCCCAGGATCACCCGCATCGCCGGCGCGCACGCGCGGTGCGCTGGTCCACGTTCGGCAAGGTGTTCTACGGCCCGATCAACCGTGACACCCAGGGCAACAACACTTTTGACGACGAAGAGCTCGATCACATGCTCTTCCTGCCGGCGGTCGTCGTGGCCGGCGGACTGCTCCTGGCCGGGTTGTTCGTGCTGTTCCTGGAGCTGGTCAAACACGGCGGGTGACGGCGACCGGCGTCAGCGTCGCTGCAAAGCGAGTTCAGCGGCCTCCCGCACCGGGCCGCGCCACGCGGGCCCGTGGCCGGGCAGCAGCACCTGGGTGTCCAGCAGACCGAGCGCCGACAGGCTGCGTTCACACGCCGCCTCGTCGTGGTTGAAGATGTGCGGCAGCAGCTGCGGGCCGCCCTTGGTGATGAGGGGGTGACCGGTGACCACTGCGTCGCCGGCCACCAGCACGTCGCCGAAGACGTAGGAACAGTGTCCGCCGGTGTGCCCTGGACTGGGAATCAGCTGCGGACTGCCCGGCAGCGTCGCCGCGACGTCCTCGGTGAGGGCCTGCGCGGTCGGAATGCCCTCGCGCACCAGCCCGCCCTTGCCGACGATGTGCATCGACCAGGCCAGGTACCGCGGGTTCCAGGCCCGCGTCAGGAGGTCGGCCGGTGAAACCTGTTCCAGGTATTCGCGTTTGGCGTGACCGACCTCGGCGCCGTGGCAGAACACCGGTGTGTCATGGGTTTTGGCGAACCAGATGGCTGCGCCGAGGTGGTCGACGTGCGCGTGGGTGAGCAGAATCGCCCGTACGTCGCCGGCCTCGAAGCCCAGGTCGCGCAGTGAACGCAGGACGTCATCGCGCTGGCCGGGAAAACCCGCGTCGATCAGGATCACCCCGCTGTCGTCGCTGACCAGGGTCCAGTTCACCAGGTCGGTTTGGGCGAAGTGAATATTTTCGGTGATCGCGCTCAGGGCTGCCGCCATGTGGCGAGTGTAGGCAGAGTAGAAAAGGAACTGCAGAGGCGACGAACAGGAACGGGACTCATGGCTGAACTCAGGCTGGGATACAAGGCGTCGGCGGAGCAGTTCGCGCCGCGTGAACTCGTCGAGCTGGCGGTGGCCGCCGAGGCGGCGGGCATGGACAGCGCCACCGTCAGTGATCACTTCCAGCCGTGGCGCCATACCGGCGGCCACGCACCGTTCTCCCTGGCCTGGATGACCGCGGTGGGCGAGCGCACCGAGCGGCTGGTCCTGGGCACCTCGGTGCTGACCCCGACGTTCCGTTACAACCCGGCCGTCATCGCGCAGGCGTTCGCCACGATGGGCTGCCTGTACCCCGACCGCATCTTCCTGGGCATCGGCACCGGTGAGGCGCTCAACGAGATCGCCACCGGCTATGAAGGCGAATGGCCCGAGTTCAAGGAGCGCTACGCGCGCCTGCGTGAGTCGGTGCGCCTGATGCGTGAGCTGTGGCTCGGCGACCGCGTCGACTTCGAGGGCGAGTACTACAAGACCAAGGGTGCCTCGATCTACGACGTGCCCGAGGGTGGTATCCCGATCTACATCGCCGCGGGCGGGCCGCAGGTGGCCAAGTACGCCGGCCGTGCCGGCGACGGCTTCATCTGCACCTCGGGCAAGGGCGAGGAGCTGTACAAGGACAAGCTCATCCCCGCCATGCGCGAGGGCGCCGAGGCCGCGGGCAAGAACCCCGACGACGTCGACCGGATGATCGAGATCAAGATCTCGTACGACCCGGATCCCGAACTGGCTCTGGAGAACACCCGCTTCTGGGCGCCGTTGTCGCTGACGGCCGAGCAGAAGCACTCCATCGACGACCCGATCGAGATGGAAGCGGCCGCCGACGCGCTGCCCATCGAGCAGGTCGCCAAGCGCTGGATCGTGGCGTCCGACCCGGACGAGGCCGTCGAGAAGGTCAAACAGTACGTCGACTGGGGCCTGAACCACCTGGTGTTCCACGACCCCCGGCAGGACCAGCGCCGCTTCCTGGAGCTGTTCAAGACCGACCTTGAGCCTCGCCTGCGCAAGCTGGCGTGACGGAAGGCCGGGCTCGGTAGGCTTATCGCCGTGCCCGACGCCACCGCGATCTACATCGCCTCACCCGAAGGCGACACCGGCAAGTCGACCATTGCGCTGGGGCTGTTGCACCGGCTGGCGGCCACGGTCGCCAATGTCGGGGTGTTCCGCCCGATCGTGCGTGCGGGGACCGGCCGCGACTACATCCTCGATTTGTTGCTCGCGCACAGCACCGCGGGCCTGGACTACGACGACTGCGCCGGGGTCACCTATCAGCAGTTGCACGACGATCCCGATGCGGCGATCGCAGACATCGTCGACCGCTACCACCGCGTCGCCGACAAGTGCGGTGCGGTGGTGATCGTCGGCAGCGACTACACCGATGTCGCCTCGCCCAGCGAGTTGTCGATGAATGCCCGCATCGCGGTGAATCTCGGTGCGCCCGTGTTGCTCTCGGTACGCGCCGCTGATCGCACACCCGGCGAGGTGGCCCATGTGGTCGAGCTGTGCCTGGCCGAGCTCGCGGCCCAGCACGCGCACACCGCCGCGGTCGTCGCGAACCGGTGCGCCCCTGACGAACTCGCCGACGTGGCCACCGCACTGCAGCGGTTCACACCGAAAAGCTATGTGCTGCCCGAGGAGCCGCTGCTGGCGGCGCCGACGGTGGCGGAGCTGCGGGACGCGGTGGGTGGCACGTTGATCAGCGGCGACGAGGAGCTGCTGACGCGCGAGGTCATGGGAATGATGGTCGCCGGCATGACGGCCGAACACTGCCTGGAGCGGCTGCGCGAGTCCATGGCCGTCATCACCCCGGGCGACCGCTCCGATGTGGTGCTGGCCATCGCCAGTGCCCATGCCGCGGAAGGCTTTCCGTCGATCTCGTGCCTCATCCTCAACGGCGGCCTGCCGTTGCACCCATCGATCGCCAAACTGGTTGCGGGCCTGGGGCTGCGGTTGCCCATCGTGGCCACCGAGCTGGGCACGTATGACACCGCCCGCGCCGCGTCGACGGCGAAGGGCCGGGTGACGGCCACGTCGCTGCGCAAGGTCGACACCGCGCTGGCCCTCATGGACGAGCATGTCGACGTGGCGGATCTGCTTGCTCAGCTTGCGGTCCCGATCCCGTCGGTCGTCACGCCGCAGATGTTCACGCACCAGCTGCAGGATCGGGCCCGGGCGGACCGCAGGCGCATCGTGCTGCCCGAAGGCGACGACGACCGGATTCTGCGGGCGGCGAGCCGGCTGCTCGCGCGCTCGGTCGCCGACCTGACCATCCTCGGCGACGAGCCGACGGTGCGGGCGCGGGCTGCCGAGCTGGGCCTGGACCTCTCGGCCGCCGTGGTGCTCGATCCGCGTACCAGCGAGCTGTGCGACCAGTTCGCGGCCCAGTACGCCGAGCTGCGCAAGAAGAAGGGCGTGACCCTCGAGCAGGCTCGCGAAATCATCCACGACGTCTCGTATTTCGGCACCATGCTGGTGCACAACAACATGGTCGACGGCATGGTGTCCGGGGCGGCGCACACCACCGCACACACCGTCCGGCCGGCATTCGAGATCATCCGTACCGCGCCGGACATCTCGACGGTGTCGAGCATCTTCCTGATGTGCCTGGCCGACCGGGTGCTGGCCTACGGCGACTGCGCGATCGTGCCGGACCCGACGTCCGAGCAGCTGGCCGACATCGCGATCAGCTCGGCGCAGACCGCCGCGCAGTTCGGCATCGAGCCGCGTGTGGCCATGCTGTCCTACTCGACCGGCGATTCGGGGACCGGCGCCGACGTCGACAAGGTCAGGGCGGCAACGGAATTGGTCCGCACGCGGGCACCGGAGCTGTTGGTCGAAGGGCCGATCCAGTACGACGCCGCCGTCGAGCCGTCGGTCGCCGCGACGAAGATGCCGGATTCGCCGGTGGCCGGCCGGGCGACAGTGCTGATCTTCCCGGACCTGAACACCGGCAACAACACGTACAAGGCGGTGCAGCGCAGCGCGGGCGCCATCGCCATCGGCCCGGTGTTGCAGGGCCTGAACAAACCCGTGAACGACCTGTCCCGGGGCGCGCTGGTCGAGGACATCGTCAATACCGTTGCCATCACGGCGATTCAGGCTCAAGGAGCGAAATGAGCGGGCCGGTACTGGTACTCAATTGCGGCTCGTCGTCGGTGAAATACCGCTTGGTGCAATCGGCTTCGGGCGAGTCGCTGGCCGACGGCGTGATCGAGCGGGTGGACGATTACCCGAAAGCGTTGCAGCAGGTGTTCGATGCGGTCGGTGCCGCCGGAGTGTCGGCCGACGAGATCGCGTGCGTCGGTCACCGCGTCGTGCATGGCGGCCGGCGGTTCTACCGGCCGACCGTGATCGACGACGAGCTGGTCGCCGAACTTGAAGAGCTGGCCCCGCTGGCGCCGCTGCACAATCCGCCGGGGCTGCTGGGCATCGACGCGGCCCGCAAGCTCTTGCCGGACGTATCGCACGTCGCGGTGTTCGACACGGCGTTCTTCCACGATCTGCCCGCGGCCGCGGCCGAGTACGCGATCGACCGGGAGGTTGCCGACAAGTGGCACATTCGCCGCTACGGCTTCCACGGCACGTCGCACCAGTACGTCAGCGAGCAGGCCGCGCAGTTCCTGGGTCTGCCCCTGGAATCGGTGAATCAGATTGTCCTGCACCTGGGTAACGGCGCATCGGCGTCGGCGATCGCCGGCGGTCGGCCGATCGACACCTCGATGGGTTTGACGCCGATGGAGGGTCTGGTGATGGGGACGCGCTCCGGTGACGTCGATCCCGGCATCATCATGTACCTGTCGCGCGCCGCCGGGATGTCTGTCGAGGACATCGACGTCCTGCTGAACCGCCACTCGGGTGTATCGGGATTGGGTGGGGCGACCGATTTCCGCGAGCTGCACAAGCGCATGGATGCGGGCGACGACGCGGCCCAGCTGGCCTACGACGTCTACATCCACCGGCTGCGCAAGTACATCGGCGGATACCTGGCGCTGCTGGGCGGGGCCGATGTCATCACCTTCACCGCCGGGGTGGGGGAGAACGACGCCGCCGTCCGCCGCGATGCGCTCGCCGGCTTGTTGGCGCTCGGCATCGAGGTCGACGAGGAGCGCAACCTCTCCCCGAACCGCGGTGCGCGCCGGATCTCCACCGACACCTCACCGGTGAGTGTGCTGGTCATCCCCACGAACGAGGAACTGGCGATCGCGCGGGCCTGCGTCGACGTCTGCAAGGTTGTCTGAAGGAACCTGCCAGGGTCGCGGCGTAGCTTGCGCTCGTGCCCTTACTGACCGGGACGTTCGACCCCGTAGCGGTGGTGCTGGTGCTGCTCGGCATCGGTGCCCTGGTGCGGCTGCGCCGACGCGTGTCTCGTGCCCGATCGTGGTGCCTCGGTGGCGCCATCGCGGTGTGGGCACTGGCAACGCTCAGCGCCGTCGCGGTCTATGCGCCGATGCTGTTCTGGGTGCGCGCGCTGCAGGTCCTGCTCCTGCTGTACGTGGTGCCGCTCCTCCTGGCGCTGAGCCGTCCGGTCTCGATGGTGGGAACCGTGCTCGACCCGGTGCTGAATTCCACTGCCACGCGGGTACTGCTGTCGCCGCCGGTGACGTCGGTGCTGATGCTGGTGACGCCGTGGCTGCTGTACCTGACCCCCTGGTACGTCACCTCGATGACCGGACCGCTCGCGTCAGTGACGCGACTTGTGCTGCCGGCCATCGGCTTTGGCTACTTTTATGCCCGCTTGCAGGTCGACCCGGTACCGCGGCGTTACCCGCCGTTGCTGTCCATCGGGATCAGCGTGGCCGAGGGTCTCGGTGACGGCATCCTCGGGCTGGTGCTGTGGCTGGGCCCGGTGATCGCCTACGACTACTACGCCGGACTGCACCGCGACTTCGGCCCGAGCATCCGGCAGGACCAGAGCTACGGCGCCGGGATCCTGTGGATTCTGGGTGACGTGCTGGGCGTGCCCTTCATCCTGCTGCTGATGCGTGCCTTGGGTTCCGACGAACGGCGCAAGGCGGCTGAGGTCGATGCCGAACTCGACGCGGCTGCTTCGGCCACCCCGCCGGCGGCCGCTGCCGACGAACCGGAGGCCGACGCACCGCCGAGCGGACTCTGGTGGCAGAGCGATCCGCAGCTGCGTGACCGTTACCGCTGAGCGAGTCGTGGTCGGCGTGTCGTCGCTCCTGTGGCACTTGCGATTTCAGCCCGTCAACTTTCATTGACTGTCCAGGAAAGCTGACGGACGCAGATCGAATGTGCCGAGGGAGAGCCGACACGCCCATGGCGACACGCCGAACTAGAACGTACTGACCGGCCGCACGTTGTTGGCCAGGTCCACCAGGGCGTACCGGTGCGCCTTGGTCGGCGCCACCCGGGCCAGCCCGCGCAACGAGGCCTCGACGCCGAGGCGGAGACCGTGTTCGGTGAACGGGAAACCCAGGATGTGGTTGGTGCTGGCGGTGTGGTCGGCCAGCCAGTCCAGCGCCGTGCCGAGGACCAGTGTCCGGATCTGCAGCACGCGCGGTTCGGTTTCCGGCAGCGCCTCCACTCGCCGGGCGGCATCACGGATTTGGCGTTCGGTGATCTCTGCGGTGGTCGGCGCCGACAGCAGCGTGACGGCGCTGGTCAGCCGTGCGGTGGTGAAATGCCTTGAGGTGGCCGGAACTTCGTCCAGGGTGTGCACCGCGGCCTCGCGGTCGCCGGCCAGCGCCTGCACCCGGGCCTGGCCGAAACCGGCTGAGATGATGCCGTTGTCGGTGTTCCACACCGTCTGATAGAACGCCCGTTCGGCTTCCGATCCGGACAGTTCGGCGGTGGCCGCCAACGCCACCTTCGGAGCGAGTTCACCCGGCAACGTGTTGAGCACCTCGGTGAAATCCTTCGTCGCGGACTCGTAGTTGCCGGACAACAGTTCGCCCACGGCGCGGAACCACACCAGCCGCCAGTGCCAGCCGATCCGGTCGGCCAGGTTCTCCAGCTTCCGGTTGGCTTTCGCCACGTCGCCGAGGTCGAGCAGGGCACGCACCTCCATCAGGGGCAGCTCGACCGAGGTGGACAGGTCCACCCCTTCCGAGTCGAGGGAGCCCTCGCGGGCAGCGCGCAGCGAATCCAGGGTCTGCACCGGCTGGCTCAGCAGGCTGGCCGACAGCACGGCCGCACCGACGTCGGCCGGGTCGACCAGCGGCACCTGCAGCGCCCGGACAATCTCTGGGGCCGTGATCTTTTCGGTGTGCTGCTGTCCGTCGATGTACACGTCGGTGTGGGCCACCAGCATGTTGACGCCGAACGTCGACCGCGACGGGCTGAACACCGACGACAGACCCGGCCGCGGCGTCCCGGTGTCCTGGGCGACGACCTCGCGCAGCACGCCGAGCAGCTGCCCGGACATCTCCTCGGCGCTGCCGAACCGCCGGCGTGGGTCGGGGTCGATCGTGCGGCGCAGCAACCGGGCGAACGAATCGTATTGCAGCAGAATCGGATCGTCCTCGGGGAGCCCGTCGACGTAGCGGCCCTTGTCGGTCTTGAGGTTCAGCGTCAGGGCCGCGAGGGTGCGGCCGACGGTGTAGATGTCGGTGACGATCGTCGGTCCGGTCCGGACGATCTCCGGCGCCTGGTAACCCGGTGTGCCGTAAAGGAACCCGAACGAGTTGATGCGCGATACCGCGCCCAGGTCGATGAGTTTGAGCTGCTCCTCGGTGAGCATGATGTTCTCGGGCTTGAGGTCGTTGTAGACCAGTCCGATCGAATGCAGGTAGCCCAGTGCGGGCAGGATCTCCAGCATGTACGCGATGGCCTGGGCCACCGGCAGTTTGGCGCCTTTGGCCTGTTTCAGCGACGTGCCGCCGACGTACTCCATCACGATGTAGCCCACCGGGTCACCGTGCTTGTCGGCGTGCTCGACGAAGTTGAAGATCTTCACGATCGCCGGGTGGGTGACCTCCGCGAGGAACTGTCGCTCGGCCATCGCGATGGCCTGCGCCTCGGCGTCGCCCGAGTGCACCAGGCCTTTGAGCACCACCGGGCGGTTGTTGACGTTGGTGTCCAGGGCAAGGTAAATCCAGCCCAGCCCGCCGTGTGCGATGCAGCCTTTGACCTCGTACTGGTCGGCCACCATGGTGCCCGGACTCAGTTGTGGCAGAAACGAATACGCGGCGCCGCAGTGTGGGCAGGAGCCTTCGGACCGGCCGGGTTCGCCGTTCTCGGAGCGGCCGACGGGCTTGCCGCAGGACCAGCAGAACCGTTTGGCCTCGGCCACCACGGGATCGGTCATCAACGCGGCGAGCGGATCCTGGTCCACCACCCGCGGCACCTCGACCAGGCCGCCGCCCAGGCGCCGGATGGGCGAGACCCGGGTGGTCGCGGTGACGAGGCCGGTCGGCGCGGAATCCCGTTCGGGCGGAACCGGCACCGGGATGCTCATCGAGTCGTCGAACAGTGGCCGGAACACGGCTTGCGTGCCCATCGGCCGCATCGTGGCCAGCGAATCCCACGTCACCTCGACGGCCTGGGTGCCGGGGTCGGTGTCGGGACCCGCGTCCACCGGACCCGCATCCACCGGGCCCGCCTCAACGGGGCCTGTCGTCGCTTCGCTGTCGGGCATCAGTCGCTGTACCTCGGTACGGGTGGGTTCGGCGTCGAGCCGAGCACGGTCAACCACTTGCGGTACAACGTGTTCCACGTGCCGTCGCGGCGAATCCGCTCCAACGTCCCGTTGACGAACCGCACGAGACCGGTGTTGTTGAGGTTGATTCCGATGCCGTACGGCTCCTCGGCCATGTTGGGGCCGACGATGTGCAGGTACGGGTCCTGCGCCACCAGACCGGCCAGGATCGCGTCATCGGTCGACACCGCGTCGGCCTGCCGCTGCTGCAACGCCACCAGGCAGTCCGCCCAGGTGACCGCTTCCACGAGGACCGGCGGCGGGGTGATGCGCTGCAGGCGTGCCTTCGAGGTGGTGGCCTTCACGACGCAGACCCGCTTGCCCGACAGGTCCGCGGGCCTGCGGACGTCGGAGTCGCGGGTGGCGAGGATCCGTTGCTTGGCGGAGAAGTACTCGGCTGAGAAGTTGACGAGCTTGCGCCGGTCGCACGTGATGCTCATGGTCTTCACCACGATGTCGACGAGATTGTGCTGCAGCGCCGAGATCCGGTCGTTGTCGGACAGGATGCGGTACTCGACCTGTGACGGGGTGCCGAAGATGTCGCGGGCCACCTCCCCGGCGATGTCGACGTCGAATCCGGTGATCTGCCCCGTGATGGGGTCGCGGAACGCGAACAGGTTGCTGCCGATGTCGAGCCCGACGATCAGCCGGCCGCGGTCCTTGATGTTGGTGACGGCCGCCGCGGCGGCCTCGGGCGTCGGGAACGGCCGCAGGCTTGCGGTGCAGTCGGACTTGTCCTCCGGGCCGAGCTCCGGCACGGCGGACTGCACCTCCATGCCCGCGGGTGTCGGCGGCGCGATGGTGATGCTCTGCGGCGCGACGGGCGGCGGGGCCTCGCCGCAGCCGGCGGCCACCAACACCGCGACCATCGCCGGGACCAACCGAGAACGCATCGTGAAACTCATCGGTATTCACTCAACCTCGGCCACAGCCCGAGCGCCACCGCGAGTGCCGCGGCGAAGCTCAACGCGGCCGCACCGACCGTCGCCCCGGACAGCGCCTGGCGTCCGTTCAGGATGTCGCTGCGCAGCTGCTTGCGGCTTTCGTCGATGGCCTTGGAGAGCGCTTCGTCGAGCTTGTCGAACGCCGGCGTCGAATCGTCTTCGCTGGTACCCAGCGCCACCTGGGTGGCGGACTGGTAGTTGCCGGTCGAGATGTAGGCGTTGATCCGGTCGTCGGCGGCACGCCACCGGCGGATCAACTGATCGGCGCCGTCCAGGTCCTTCTTGCCGATCGCATCGGGGCGACGCATGTAATCCCCGAGCTGCTGCTGGAGGGCGTCGATGCGGTGGTAGTACGACTGCTTGCGGACGCTCTCGTCGCCCCGCCGGATCAGCGACAGCGTCTCGTCCGCCCGCGCCTGCTGTGCGGTGATGGCCATGCTCGTCACAGTTTGCAGCGACGCTGCCGCGTTGCGGGCATGCCGGGTGTCGGTGGTCGAGATGATGAGCGTCGCGCCGATCCAGATGATCATGATCAGTACCGCCATGCCGCCGGCGACGAAACCGATGTTGACGCGCCGGCGGGTGTGCTGGGCCAGCCAGCGGTTCGAGAAGAAGCCGAACATCAGCGTCGCCGCGACCACCAGGATCACGGGGGCGGGCACCTGCGACGAGCCGCTGGTCTCCGAGTTCACCCGTGCCGAGGTGTTCTCGTAGAGCCGCTGGGCGTCGGGCAGGATCTGGGTCTGCATGAGCCATGACGCCTCGGACAGGTACGACGAACCCACCGGGTTGCCGGCGCGGTTGTTGGTCCGCGCGGTCTCCACCAGGCCGGTGTAGACCGCCAGCTCGGCATTGATGTGCCCGAGCACCTTGACCATGGGCTCGTCGGTGATGCCACTGGACGCGGCCGTGACGGCGACGGCGGCGTCCGTGATGGCCTGCTCGTAGCGCTGCCGCAGATCCACCGGCTCCGAGCCGGCGATGAAGGCGGTCGCGGCGGCGGCATCGGCGACTGACAGCGTGGTGTAGAGCTGGCCGGCCGCGAACGCCAGCGGCTCGGTGTGGTCGAGCACGGTGGTCAGGGCCTGCTGGCGGGCGTGGATCGTGGTCGAGGTGGCGAAGGCACACGCGAGGACCAGGCTGGCGAGCATCAACCCGATCAGGAGGATGCGGCCGGGGGTGGTCCACATGAACCACCATCGAGTGTGCGCGGGAGTCCCGGGGGACCGAGATACCACCGGCTCGGTCGAAGGGTGCGCCAACTCCACCGTCACGTGTGCGCCGACCTCAACTTTCCTGACCCGTTGGCCCTGCCGAACTCGTTTAATAGAAGTCTAAGAGCTTGCGGCGCGTAGGGGGTGGATTACCGGTCGGCCCGGTCCCCCAAATCTTTCGCGACGTTCCCTATTGTGGGATTCGTGCAGGGCGACGGTGACGGATGGGTGCTCGCGGCTGACGGCTCCCACTTCTGGGGTCGCCATGGTGCGGCCGGACTTCTGCTGCGGGCGCCGCAGCCGGGCGGCGGAGCGGCGGTGCTGCTGCAGTACCGCGCGCCATGGAGCCATCAAGGCGGCACCTGGGCACTGCCCGGTGGGGCGCGCGACAGCCACGAGACCGTCGAGGAGGCCGCCGTCCGCGAGGCCTACGAGGAGGCCGGCCTGCTGGCCGAGCAGCTGACGGTCCGGACGACCGTGGTCACCGCGATCGCGATGGGCGAGGTGTGGACGTACACCACGGTGATCGCCGACGCACCCGAACAACTCGCGACGGTGCCCAACCGCGAGAGCGTCGAGCTGCGGTGGGTCTCCGAGGACGACGTCGCGTCGCTGCCGCTGCATCCCGGATTCGCCGCCAGCTGGGAACAGCTGCGCAGCGTGACGGCGAGTATCCCGCTCAGTTCGTAGGCAGGGCCTGCTTGAGTGCCTGCGCTGCCGCGGCCGGATCCTCGGCCGCGGTGATCGCCCGGACCACGACGATGCGCCGCGCACCGGCGGCCACCACCTCGGGGGCCCGCGCCAGGTCGATGCCGCCGATGGCGAACCAGGGTTTGTCGGTACCCGTCGCGGCCGCCGCGCGGACCAGTTCCAAGCCCGGCGCGGTGCGGCCCGGCTTGGTCGGCGTCGGCCAGCACGGGCCGACGCAGAAGTAGTCGACGTCCTCGGTCACCGAGACGGCCAGCTGCTGCTCGTCATGCGTCGAGCGGCCGAACAGCGGATCCGGCCCGACGATGTCGCGGGCGAGGGCCAGCGGCAGATCGTCCTGGCCGAGGTGCAGCACGTCGGCGTGGGCGCCGCGGGCGATGTCGGCCCGGTCGTTCACCGCGAACAGCGCGCCGTGCCGCCTGGCCGCGTCGGCCAGCACCTCCAGCGCTTCGAGCTCCTGCTTGGCCTCGAGCGGACCGAACTGTGCTTCACCGGCCGAGCCCTTGTCCCGCAACTGGATGATGTCCACGCCACCGGCGAGTGCCGCGTCGGCGAACTCGGCCAGGTCACCGCGCTCCCGGCGGGCGTCGGTGCACAGGTACAGGGACGCGGACTGCAGACGCTCGAAGGCTTTAGACACAGCGCGACGGTAGCGACTACCGTGGACGCCGCACACACGGGAGTCCCGGGACCGGGGGCTGAGAGTGGGGTCGTCCTACCCTTACCGTCACACCTGATCCGGATCATGCCGGCGAAGGGAGAGGAATCATCGTGCCGGCTGGCATGGCGGTAATCGGCGGCGGCGTCATCGGTCTGGCCGTGGCCCGGCGCGCGGCGCTGGACGGGTGGTCGGTGCGCGTGCACCGGACCGAGGCGCGTGGCGCCTCCTGGGTCGCCGGCGGCATGCTCGCGCCGCACTCCGAGGGCTGGCCGGGTGAGCAGGACCAGTTGCAGGTGGGGCTGGACTCGCTGGCGTTGTGGCATGACGGCTTCCTCGACGGCCTGCCTGACGACGTGGTGACGGCCCGCGACTCGCTCGTGGTGGCGGTCGACCGGGCAGACGCGGCCGACGTCCGTACGGTCGCCGAGTGGCTGGCGGCGCAGGGGCATCCCGTCACGGTCACCACCGCGGCCCGTGACATCGAACCGTTGCTGGCGCAGGGGATTCGGCACGGCTTCCGGGCGGAGACCGAACTGGCCGTCGACAACCGCCTCGTGGTCGAGGGGCTGATCGCGCACTGCGACCGCCTGGGTGTGCAATGGGCCGGACCGGTCGATTCCCTCGACAAGACGCGCGACGCCGATGTCACCGTGCTGGCCAACGGGATCGACGCGCCGGCACTGTGGCCCGGGCTGCCGGTGCGTCCGGTGAAGGGCGAGATACTGCGGCTACGGTGGCGCAAGGGCTGTATGCCGGTGCCGCAGCGGGTGATTCGCGCTCGGGTGCACGGTCGGCAGGTGTATCTGGTGCCGCGTGCCGACGGTGTGGTGGTAGGCGCCACCCAGTACGAGCACGGCCGGGACACCGCGCCGGCGGTATCCGGAGTGCGCGACCTTCTCGATGACGCCTGTGCGGTGATACCTGCCCTCGGCGAATACGAACTTGCCGAATGTGCTGCGGGACTGCGGCCGATGACCCCGGACGGCCTGCCGATCGTGGGCTGGCTCGATGACCGCACCCTGGCGGCCACCGGTCACGGGAGGAACGGCTTTCTGCTGGCCGCCTGGACCGCACAACGGATTTCGGACCTGTTGAAGGGCGATGCGAGAGAGAAGGTGGCACTGTGCTGATCACAGTCAACGATGAGAGCGTGGAGATTCGCGAAGGCACCACGGTCGCCGAATTGATTGGCACCCTGGGCTTTCCGGACAAGGGCATCGCCGTCGCGGTCGACTGGACGGTGCTGCCCCGGTCGGAATGGGACGACGTCGTGGCCGAGGGCGCCAAGATCGAGGTCGTGACGGCGGTGCAAGGTGGCTGAGGTCTGTACGTCGGCCGATGTCCTGCGCATCGCCGACCGGGAGTTCGGTTCGCGGCTCATCATGGGCACCGGCGGTGCGGCGAATCTTTCGATCCTGGAGGAGGCACTCGTCGCCTCGGGTACCGAGCTGACCACTGTCGCGATGCGGCGCATCGACGCCGAAACCGGCACCGGTGTACTCGATCTGCTGAACAAGCTCGGCATCGCCGCGCTGCCCAACACCGCCGGCTGTCGCGGCGCGGCCGAAGCGGTGCTGACGGCGCAACTGGCGCGCGAGGCGCTGCAGACCAACTGGGTGAAACTCGAGGTGATCGCCGACGAGCGCACCCTGTTGCCGGACGCCATCGAGTTGGTCCGCGCCGCAGAGCAATTGGTGGATGACGGCTTCGTCGTCCTGCCCTACACCAACGACGACCCGGTGTTGGCGCGCCGGCTGGAGGACACCGGCTGCGCGGCGGTGATGCCGTTGGGCGCGCCGATCGGCACGGGGCTGGGCATCTCCAACCCGCACAACATCGAGATGATCGTCGCGGCCGCCGGCGTGCCGGTGGTGCTCGACGCCGGCATCGGCACGGCCAGCGATGCCGCATTGGCCATGGAACTGGGTTGTGACGCAGTGCTTCTCGCGACGGCGGTGACCCGGGCCTCGGATCCGCCGATGATGGCCGCCGCCATGGCGGCGGCGGTCACCGCGGGTCGGCTGGCCTCGCGGGCGGGCCGCGTGCCCAAGCGGTTCTGGGCGCAGGCATCCAGCCCCGCGCTATGACGACGCGGTATGTCGCCCTCGGTAGTTCGATGGCCGCCGGGCCCGGCATCGCGCCGGGCGCGCCCGGCGCGCCGAAGCGATCCGGCCGGTCGGCGGTCAACTACCCGCATCTCGTCGCCGAGCAGCTCGGTTACGACCTTGTCGACGTGACCTTTTCGGGTTCCACCACCGCCCACGTGCTCACCGAGCGGCAGTTCGGTGAGCCGCCGCAGGTGGACGCGCTCGACGGATCCGAGTCGTTGGTCACCATCACCATCGGCGGCAACGACGCCGGCTATGTGCTGATGCTCGGGGCGGCCTGCCTGCCGCGGTTCTTGCGGTCGGTGCCCGTCGTCGGCGGGCGGCTGCGCGGCCTGCTCGACCCGGCGGAACGGGACCAGGCCCTTGACGTCGTGGGTGAGTCGTTGAAAACCGTTGGGCGAGAGGTGCGTCGACGTGCGCCGCGGGCCCGGGTGCTGTTCGTCGATTACCTGACGCTGCTGCCGCCGGCGGGAGTGCCCGCACCACCGATCGGTGCGGCCGATGCCGAGCTGGGCCGGCACGTCGCCGCCCGGCTGGCCGAGCTGACGGCCGCCGCGGCCGCGGCGGCCGGATGTGAACTGGTGCCGGTCGCAGCTGCCAGCCGTGCGCACCATGCGTGGTCGGCCGATC
Organism: Mycobacterium sp. SMC-17; assembly: GCF_045310915.1. Lineage (NCBI taxonomy): Bacteria > Bacillati > Actinomycetota > Actinomycetes > Mycobacteriales > Mycobacteriaceae > Mycobacterium > Mycobacterium sp. SMC-17. The sequence goes on from NZ_JBJIAK010000056.1 coordinate 23,978, forward strand.
CCTGGACCACGGCGTTTCATCTGCCACTGCCGGGCCGGGTGGCCCCGCTGCACCCGAACGCCGCGGGTATGCGCGCCGTCGCGCAGATGGTGATCGAACGCGTATCGTGCGCCTGATGGCGCTGCCATCAGGCAAGGGGGTTGTCCGGCGATGATCCAGCTGACGGGATTGACAAAGGTTTTCGGGCGCAAACGCGCCGTCGATGATTTGACCTGTTCCGTCGAGCCCGGTTTCGTCACCGGTTTCCTCGGGCCGAACGGCGCCGGTAAATCCACCACGATGCGCATGATCGTCGGGCTGGACAGGCCGACCTCCGGCATCGCGACGGTGCTGGGCAAGACCTATCACGAGCTGAAGCATCCGCTGCGCAGCGTCGGTGCGCTGCTCGATGCCCGTCAGGTGCATCCCAATCGCACGGCGCGCGCTCACCTTCGGTGGCTGGCCGCCAGCAACAAGCTGCCGAAGGCCCGTGTCGATGAAGTACTGAACATCGTCGGATTGACCGATGTCGCGGGTAAACAGGCCGGCACGTTCTCGCTCGGGATGTCGCAGCGGTTGGGCATCGCCGTGGCGCTGTTGGGTGATCCCGAAGTGCTGCTGTTCGACGAACCGGTGAACGGGCTGGACCCCGAGGGCATCAGGTGGATTCGGACGCTCATGCGCGACTTGGCATCTGAGGGCCGGACGGTGTTGGTGTCCAGTCATCTGCTTGCCGAGATGGCGAACACAGCGGACCGGCTGCTGGTGATCGGGCGGGGACAGTTGATCAGCTCGAGCACCATGGCGGAGTTCCTGACCAGCTCCGGGAGCGACACCATTCGGGTCCGCAGCCCGCAGCTGGAGCGTCTTCATGAGTTGCTGACGGCGCAGGATGCGTCGGCGCAATTGGCGGACGGCGTGCTGCTGGTTCGCGGAATCTCGACGGAGCAGGTGGGGGAGTTGGCTGCCGGTCACGGAATCGTGCTGCACGAATTGGCCGCCCAGCAGGCCTCGTTGGAGGAAGCGTACATGCGACTGACCGACGACGCCGTCGACTACCGGGCGGTGGGTGCGCCATGACGATCAACGCCGAGCGGATCAAGCTGCAGACCACGCGGTCGCCGATCTGGCTCATCCTGACAGTTGCGGTGGTGGGTCTGGGGTTCGCCGCGATACAGGCGGCGGCACTGGGTCCGCACGGGGTGCTCAAGCCCGAGCGGGCGGCCATCGGCGTCAGCGTCTTCGGTGTGCCGGTGCTGATGATCCTGTCCGCGATGTCGATCACCGGGGAGTACCGCTCCGGCATGATCCGCACGACGTTCCTGGCCACCCCCAACCGAGCGTGGGCACTGGCAGCGAAAGCGCTCGTGACGGCGGCGCTTTCCGCGGTCGTCACCGCGGTCATGGTGGCGGGCTCGATCGCGTTCGCGGCGTCGTTGGTGACCGCAGAGCAGGCCGAGGAGTTGTCCTTCTCGAACGCGGAGGTCTGGCGTGCGATCGGCACGATGTCGCTGTATGCCGTGCTGGGCGCGGTGCTGGCGGTCGGTCTGGGCGGGTTGTTGCGGCACGCGGCGGCAGTGGTCGCGGTGGTGTTGTTGATGCCGTTCGTCGTGGAACCGGTGCTCGGCGCGCTTCCTCAGGTCGGCGCACGGGTGGGACCGTGGCTGCCCTTCGGGAACGCGTACACCTTCACCAGGACCCCCTGGTTCCAGACGTTCTCGTTGTGGTGGGGACCGGCCGGCGCGGCCCTCTACTTCGCCGCAGTTGCGGCGGCGGTGTTCATGCTGGCGCTCGTGGTGGTCACCCGCCGCGACCCGTAGGGCATGGGTGTCTGCTCTCAACGGCCGAATTGGTTTGGCGCACTGGGCCTTCCCGGCGGAGTTGCGAGATTCTGCTGGAGATGGCTCGGTACTTCGATGGCTCCAACTTCGCCGCGATTGGGTCGGGCTTGTACTCCGACCAAGTCGCCGCCCGCATGGATCGCAGTCACTGCGGCCACCCTCTGGTAGCTGAATGCTGGCCTCGACTCGAATGAACCGGTTCCTGCCTGGGCTTCGTCCAACCGCCGATATTCGGACAGTTGTTGCTCTACCATCGCGCGTATGCCGGAGACTGACCCTGAAGCGCCGTCAATCTCGCGTCAGCCCGTTGCGGTAGATCTGCAACCGAAGTGGTTGGCGCCCGCATCGCTCGGAATCGCGGTCATCGCGCTAGGGGTTGCGGTCTGGGCGCTGGTGTCGCCACCACATCAGTCGTCGCCATCGGTCCCAGAGCCCACCGAGCAACAAGTCGCCGACGCGAAGGCTCGCGCGTGTGCCGCCTTCACCACCGTGCGCACGGCGGTGGCGCTACAGACGCACACCGAACTCGGCTCTGAGCCGGTTGCGGTTACGGCGGTCACAGCAGTCTCGCGTTTGGCCATGAGCAGTGGTGCTCAGTACTTGCAGACGCATCTGGACCGGGCCACGCCGGCGGACCTCACGGCCGCGATTCGCGAGTTTGCCGTTGACCTGCAGGATATTTCGATGTACGGGCAGGCCGGGATCGGCGGGGCCGACCCGGCGCAGGCGGGTCGGTTGAAAGCCGGCGAAGCTGTCAGCACGAAGATTGCCGGCCTTTGCAAGTGAGCCGCGGGGAAGCTCCGCACGTGGGTGTTCACCTGGTCCACCTGTAGGACCGACGACAGGCCCCTTCGTTCTCAGCGTCAGTTCAGCAAGCGGTGACTACCTTCCGCAGGCATGACCGGTGCTGCCCGCCCCTCAACGATCGTGAAGCGCGTGACTGCGAGCAAGGTTCCCGAAGTCACCATCTGGTTCTGGCTGATCAAGGTGCTGTGCACCACGGTCGGAGAGAGCTTCGCCGACTGGATCAACCAAGGTCTCGGTGTGGGTCTCGGTGCCACCGCGGTGCTGTTCACCGCCGTACTGGCCCTGGTCATGGGGGCCCAGCTGCGATTGCCGCGCTACGTCCCTGTCGTCTACTGGCTGACGGTCGTGGTCCTCAGCGTCACCGGCACCCTCTACACCGATCTGCTCACCGACGCCCTTGCCGTCCCGATGGCCACGAGCACAGCCGTCTTCACTGTCACTCTGGCGGTGGTGTTCGCGGTGTGGTTCGCCCGGGAGCGGACACTGTCGATCCACAGCATCACAACGCGACCGCGGGAGCTGTTCTACTGGCTCGCTGTCCTGGTCACCTTCGCGCTCGGCACCGCCGCCGGCGACTGGACCTTGACCCTGACCGGGTGGAGTGCCGGGGTATCGGTACTGCTCCCGGTCACCCTCATCGCCGCGGTGACCATCGGCTGGCGCGTCGGGGTCAACTCCGTGTTGTCGTTCTGGCTGGCGTACATCCTGACCCGCCCGCTGGGCGCCAACCTCGGCGACTGGCTTGCCACACCGCGCAGCGCACACGGTCTCGGCCTCGGATACGGCCTGACCAGTGGAATCTTCCTCGCCGCGATCGCCGCTGCTGTCGGCTATCTGACCTGGACCCGCATCGATGTGATCGAGGTCGACGATCAGGCGGCGGCCCCCGCGCCGAAGCGCACGCTATCGGCGGTGAGCACCGTCGGTTACTACGCCGTCGTGGTCTTGGCGGCCGGCGCCCTGCTGCAATGGGCCTCGATTCAGCCGCATGGCCCCGTCACCGACAGCGAGGAAGGGCCCGCGCCGACCGCGGCGGCCGCGCCTCTGGTGCCCGGCAAGGTCGGTGCCTTCCCGGCGACCGATATTGCGCACTTCCGCAACGTCACCCAAGACACGCTGGCAAAGGTCGATGCTGGAGACCAATCCGGCGCCCGAGCGCGGATCACCGACCTCGAAACCGCATGGGACCACGACCAGGACCGGCTGCAGGCCATCGACTCCAGCGCCTGGACGGCGCTGGACCGGGAAATCGACGCAGCACTCAAGTCCGTCCGATCCAGCAGCCCAAGCGTTGACGACGAAAAACAATCTCTGACAACGCTTTTGAACAGTCTGCGCTGATTCCTTCAGTCATTCGCAACTCAGAACGACAAGGCCGCGATGGACCTCGATACCCGAATCTTTTACTACATCAACAATTTCGCCCGGGACACCCCGTGGCTGCACCCGGTCGTGGCCGGATACGCCGAAGACGGTGTTGTACTGTTCGCCAGCTTTCTCCTCGCTGGATGGTGGATCGCCCGCAGAACCAACAACCCCAGTGCGATGGCAGCGGCGGTATGGGCGCCTTTGGGTGTGCTGGCAGCGGTGGCCATCAACCAGCCGATCGCCGATACCATCAATGCCACCCGTCCCTGTAATGCGCTGCCCCACATCGTCGTCTTGCATTGCAACACCGACGGTGGCTTCCCCAGTGACCACGCGATGATGGCCGGGGCCGTCGCTGCCGGGGTCTGGCTGGTGAATCGACGACTCGGCGTCATCGCCGCCATCGCGGCAGTGGCCATGGCATTGGCTCGCGTCTATGTCGGTGCGCATTACCCCCAAGACGTCGTTGCCGGTCTCGCTCTGGGCGCGACCCTGAGCGTTTCCGGATATCTCGTCGCCCGGCCGGTGCTGAGCCGGCTGGTGGAACGCGCCGCCAGGACCCGGCTGCGGCCGCTCATCACGGCCGCTGAGCCAGGTGCCGTTCACTGAAGCAGACTGTGGCGGTGGGCTTTTCAGCAGTTTTGCGTTTGAAACGTGTGCGCGGGTCTTCAGGCCTGTTCGCGCTCAGCGTCCTCACAGCGACCTGCTGTCAGTCTGGTGGCATACCCGACAGCTGCTCGGCTTCGATCAGCTGGAATCCCGTGAAAGGTGTTGATGGACATGACAGCCCGGCGAGAAGCAATCAACCTGATGGTCGGAGCCCTGATGCTGGTGGCGGCGACGATGTCGGTCCACGAGGCCCAGGAGCGCGCCCAGAACGCACCGGCTCTGTCGAACGGCGGGCACTACGACAGCGCACTCGTCCAGGGGATGTAGCCGGCCAATTTATGGCCGCCGCCTCAGTCTGTGCCAGGCTACGCAGGTGAGAGTGCTGCTGGTCGAAGACGAGCCCATGCTGGCCGAGACGATCACCGCTGGGCTGCGCGCCGAAGGGTTCGTCGTGGTCGCTGTGGCCGATGGTGTCGAGGGACTCTGGCAGGCCACCCACGAGCAGTTCGACGTCGTCGTGCTCGACATCATGCTGCCGGGTCTCAACGGTTACGAGGTCTTGCGCAAGATGCGCGCCGCACATATTTGGACGCCGGTGCTGATGCTCACGGCCAAGGACGGCGACTACGACCAGACCGACGCCTTTGATCTGGGCGCAGACGACTATTTGACCAAACCCTTTTCGTTCATGGTGCTCACCGCGCGCTTGCGGGCCTTGATTCGCCGCGGCGCACCGCAGCGTCCCGTCGTGCTGACTGCCGGCGACATTTCACTGGACCCCGCGCGCCGGACCGTGCACCGGGGTGGCGAGGACGTCTCGCTGACACCGCGAGAATTCGCGCTCCTGGCATACCTGTTGCGCCACAAGGACACTGTCCTCACAAAGACTCAGATCCTGCACAACGTCTGGGACAGTCACTACGACGGCCCCGACAATGTGGTGGAAGTCTATGTCGGCTATCTGAGACGCAAGATCGGCTCGGAGGCGATCACCACGCTCCGTGGCGCAGGCTACCGGCTCGAATCCGGCGAACCGGCAAGCGGCAACTGAACCGTCACCACGGTTCCTGCGCCAGAGCGTCGGTCCTCGATGCTGACCGAGCCATCGTGGGCGGCCACGATCTCGGAGACGATCGCCAACCCCAACCCGGTACCACCACCACGCCGGGATCGGTCGGCGTCCAGCCGGAAGAACCGCTCGAAAACCTTGTCCCGTGCGGCGGCAGGGATTCCCGGGCCGTCATCGATCACCTGCACGACGGCGTTGTCACCCTCGGCGCGCACGACGATGGTCACCTCGCTGGTGGCATGGCGGGCCGCGTTGTCGGCCAGGTTGCGCAACAATCGCACGAACCCGTCCGGATCGACGCTGGCCTTTACCGCCGAAAGATCGGAGACTATCCGCAAGGTCGTTTCCCGTTTGAGTCGTGCCGCCTCCGCAGTCGCCAGATCGTCGAGATCGGTCTCGACACGACGCAGCGGCAAGCCGCGTTCATCGGCGCGCGCCAGTAGGAGCAGGTTCTCCACCAGGGTCTGCATCCGGCGTGCTTCCGGCAACAATGCGTTGGTCAGCAGCGTTCTGTCGAGGAGATCGGGGTGGGTGGCTCCGATCTCCAACGCGGACACCACCGTTGCCAGCGGGCTCCGCAGCTCGTGGGATGCGTCCCCGACAAACCGTCGTTGCGCGGCATGGCCGGCCTCGATGCGGGCCAGCATGTCGTTCATGGTCACCGCCAGCGCGGAAATCTCATCCGACCTGCGACCGACGGGGACCCGCTCGCCCAGATCGAAGGCACTGATCGCCGACACTCGCGACCGGATGGCCTCCACGGACCGCAACGACCGGCGCACCAGCAGGTATGTGACGACTCCGGCCACCACAGCCACAACCGGCGCCGTGATCGCCAGCATCTGCCCGGCAGTGCCGATCATCTGCTCGATCGGCTCGATGCCCCCGCCCACAAGTACCGTGTACTGCCGCCCCTTGCGGGATGCCACTGTGATTGTGCTGACGCGCACGTCGTCGTCATCGGTTGCCAGCACCCCGACCTGGGCACCTTCGTGCGGCACAGGAATCAACGGGGTCTGCGGTGCGCTGTCGGATCGCTCCACCACGGTGCCGGCGGCGTCGGCGATCTGCACGGCCACGATCCGGTGATCGGTGTGCATCAATACCGATTCCACCTCATCGGGTGGTTCCTTGCGCAGCACATCGGCCACCGCCTGGGCGCGGGCCTCCGCTGCGTTGTCCACGTCGGCGCACATCATCCGGTACAGCAACAGCGTCGAGGCCGACCCCACGATCACGAGGCCGGCCAGCACCACCGCCGCGGCCACCAGCGCTGAGCGGACCGCAATGCCGCCGAACCAGCCACGCCACCGGCCTGCGAAATCCCTCAGCGCCACGCGGCGGCTCACTCGGCGCCCTGGCCTTGAAGGCCCCTCAGCGAGACCCACCCACGACCGACCCACATCGCTCCATCATTCACTGCCGTCTCCGGCAGCGATGTCACAGCGTGCGTCCTCGGCGGCGCGCGATGTCATTGCCCATCCGAAATCCATTTCGGTGCAGGCGAATTGAACAGAGATTGCCGCGTGGACGGCAACCGCACGCTCACTGCATTGGTGCACGCGCCGCGTTCACCCACGGCAAGTGTCCCGCCGTGAGTGGCGATGATCCGAGCAGCCAACTCCAGACCGGAGTTGCACTTTGACGACATCCGGCCGGTGTCGGCGACCGCGATATGGGGGCCGTCGTCGCGGATGATGATGACCGCCTGAGCATCTCGGCGGTACACCTCAAGCTCGATCGCCGATACGGCGTTGCAACGTGCATGTTCGACCAGCGCAGTGACCGCCCGGTTCAATGTCGTAGCGTCACCCACCACGTAGGTCGGCTGCAGGTCGGTTCGGATCGACAACCCAGTGTTTTGCCGCAGCCGTCCAGCATGCTGGACCAACACATCATCGAGAAAGACCATTTCTCCTTCTCGGCTCACGGCGTTGTCCTTTCTGGTCGTGTGAATGACCGGCGGCCGAGGCAACATGCTTGCCTTCGGTCAGGTGTGGCGCTACGCCGGGCATATACCTCCCGACCGTAGGAGCCACGACCTGAAGACACGCTGAGAACGATCAGAAATTAGAGTTCGCCAGCACGGCTGTGCCGCCCGTATTCGTACCCGCGTGCGGTGGGACGCTATCGGAGATCGACGGGAACTGCGTCAGTGGTGCGTTGTAAGTCGCGGGGGGCGAGTTCGATTTCGATTCCGGCTGCTCCGCCACCGACCAGAACGGTGTCATAGGTCAGCGTGTGTTGCGCGATGACGACGATGAAACTGGGGTCCAGGCCCAGTGGTGATACCCCGAGTCGGGGGTAGCCGGTAGTCGCTTCTAATTGCACGCTGCTGGCGACTTCGATTCTGCTGCAACCGAGTTCGGTGGCAACACGTTTGAGGTCTACCCGAATGTTCACCGGGCAGGTGACGGCGATCAGTCTGCCCGTGGAGTGTTCGTGGCAGATCAGCGTTTTCATAATCCGGTCCACGGGGTAGCCCAGCGCGGCTGCGAAGTCCGTCGGCGATGAGATGGGGCCGGGCAGGGCGGCGTGATCGTGCACCCGGTGCGTCACCGCGGCAGCGGCCAGGTGCGCGCGCACTCGCGCGTGCAATTCTGTCATTGATGTCCTGTCTCGTGAGTGGTATCAGTCGTTGAGCAACAGGGTGTTCAGACGCCGGTGGGTTTCTAGCAAGCCCTCGTGGTCGTCGGCGCAGCCACGTGCCATCAGCAGGTAGCCGTAGGAGCCGTCGCGCAGGTCGACTTCGGCGGTCATTGACCGTAGCGCAACGTGTTCGATGCCGGCGACGGTGCGCAACTGTGCCGACCAATCCGGTCGTAGTCGGACTCGTTGGCCGATCGGCGGCTGGAGGGCCAACTGGTAATGGACCCCGGCTGCGTTGCCCGGCCTCCGGTCGACGATCTGTCCGGCGGCCGAGTTCAGCGCGCATTCAAAAAGGTCGATGCCGGTTTGTGCGGCAACCAGGTCGGTGATGCCGCCGCCGGGAACTCTCCCGTTCACTTCGATGATGTGGGGCCCGGTCGTGGTCAGTTTGATCTCGATGTGTAGGCAGCCGCATTGCACGTCGAGTGCTAGTGCTGCCTTTAGCGCCACGTCTGCGACGTCGTGTCGCTCGACTGGGCTCAGTATCGCCGGGAGGAAGGCGCCGGTTTCTCGGAATGGTTCGGCTAGGGGCATGCGGCCGGTGATTGCGAGGACCGAGGGCAGCCCGTTGTCCACCACCACTTCAACCGAGACGTAGTCGCCGACGCCGCCGCGATCGGTTGGTGGGAAGTCACCGAGGAGTTCTTCGATGATGGTCGGTCGCCATGGGTTGGCGTGGCATCGGATTGCCAATTCTGCTGCCAGCGCCGGGAAATCGGGAATGCAGATGGTGTCGCGGCCCCCGTGCCCCGACGCCGGTTTCACCACGACCGGGTAGGTCAGCTTCTTGAGTAGTTCGTCGGCGCTGGTTGCCCTGGCCGGGCTGTCGATGCCGACAAACCCGGGTCCGGGTACGCCGGCATCGGCCAGTGCGTGGCGTTGGGCGATTTTGTCGACGAGTAGCCGTGCTGTGCAGGCATGGTTTGCTGGCAAACCAATATTCCGTGCCAGGGCGGCGGCATGCTCGATGCGTGAGTCGGCAAATGTGGTGACGCCGACGACATCGTGTAGTGTGAGCTGCGCGGTCACCTTCTCGGTGGAACTGCCGTCGGTAATGACAACGCTTCCGAATCGTCTGAGTATTCGTGCGTCGGTCTGACCGGCTAACCAGACGAGGTGAATCCCGTTTCGTGTCGCCGTCTCTGTGAGTATGAGCAGCGGGACCGAGTCGGGTTCATATACGATCGCGATTCGACGTTCGGTGGGCACTGACATGGGTGTTTTCACCCTCCACGGGGATATCGCGACAGCTGCGGCGGTTAGCAGAGACAGGGAGATTGTGCACATGGCGGTCACCCTGCTTGACGGTCTTTGCAAATTATCTGACGGCGACGATTCCGACAACGAAACGTCAGAATTTGCTCACCTGCTGCGCGGTTGGATTCGTGAGTACCTCATGGAACCGCATAGGGACCTGGGGCGGGCGGGACCGGTGTGCCCTTTTGCCCGCGCCTCGTTGGATCAGGACATGCTGTGGATTACCGCGGTGCACAGCGAACTCCCGGCATTCTCCAAGTTGGTAGCTGAGCTGCACACACTGCGTGACACATTCCTGGAGCTGGAGCCGGCTGATGGCCCCGAGAGCCTGCTCAAGGCGGTGTTCATCGTGTTCCCCGATCTGACCGACGTCGCCGTCATCGATGCGGTGCAACAGGCACTCAAACCCGAATTCGTTGACGCCGGCCTCATGGTCGGCCAGTTCTATGACGGCTGCACCGAGCGCGGTCTCTGGAATGCCGACTTCCGTCCGCTGCAGTCGCCCGTTCCGCTCCTCGCGATACGGCACATGGTGGGCAGTGACTTCGCTTTTCTCAACACCTCGCCGGCCTGGGTCGAGGCTTACCTGCGACGGTTCGCGCCGACCGTCCCCTCGCCAGTGCGCGCGGCCTTAGCGGACAGATTCAGCGACCCGACCCCGCCCGGCTGAAACGCAGAGCCTGGCGTTCGCGTCGCGGACAAGAGCCCGCCGCGGCGGGGCCGTTGACCAAAAAGCGTTCGATCACCGGTCCGCATAGGTGAGCATGGTCCGCTAGGTAGGAGTATCGGCTAATAACTTAGCTCATATCATTCACAGTTAATTTCTGTTCGACACTCGTCAGTGGTCCTCTCGGAGTTGTGGCCGCACCTCCGGGAGGAGTCGTCTTCTCGCGGATGCGTCAAGTGCAGTTCGCGGATATTCGTCAGTAATACGTGTTCAAGACCGCCGATGATGTTGGGATGACCCGGCGGGTGGTAGTGAATGGCGCGATCGGTCGTCGGCGCGCGATCAGAACTTCTTTGCGACTTCTTTGCGCCCAGAAGTTGAATTAGCACTGCATCGGTGATTTGCTAGAAGTGCTAGCGCCAGTCATTTTTAGCAGGTGGTTGGTGGGGTTTGTCGCGCGACGGCGCGACGCGGGGAACGGTGTTCGCGCACCGGCTGACGGGACTGATGCATGGCAGGGAAGTACTTCGCCGACTCGGCGGCGCAGCGGTATGCGCAGACGCTCAAGACCGCCCGATCATTGCAGAGAGGCTTGGCAGGGGTCGTCCCGACTGTCGTCGGGCAGTGTCTGTCGGCCCCGATGGGAGCGTGACGCATGCATAACAATCATGCGACGGGGCACGATTCTGGTACCTCGTGGAATGTGTCAGTCGGTGCATCGGCAGCCAGCTTCCGGAGCCTCAGCGAGACCAGCCCTTACGCCGTCCTGGTGCACGATCGTGGACGTGTAGTGTACGCCAACGCCGCGGCGGCGAGTTTGACGATGGCCGAGTCGACGGGGCAGATGGTTGGCGCTCATCACCGACTTTGTGCATCCCGCAGCAATTTTGAGCGCCTTGACCGCTCCCGGCGACTCAGGCCAGGCATCGGCACCAGTGATGTCGGTTTTGCTGCGCTGCGATGGAACCACGCTCGACATCGAAGCCACCACGGTAGCCACCCCGTGGGAAGGTCGCCCCGCCCATCAGACGGTGCTGCGAGCGGTGACCACGCCAATAGTGTTGCACAGCAATACAATTAACCACGAACTGCATGTCCGGCATGCGCCGGAGGCCATCATCACCGCCACCGTCGACGGCCTGATCACCGGATGGAACATCGCTGCCGAGCGGCTGTTCGGGCGATCAGTCGCCGACTCCCTCGGGCAGCTGATCCGCGACGCGCTCGGCGTCGAACTCGATGTGGTTGCCATCGCCGCAGAGGGACGTGCCCGCGACCTCACCTGATACACGTTGACAGGAGGGCCTGTGGCGGTGCGTGTCTCTGTCGCAGCGGTCGACACCGGGTACATCCTCATCTGCACCGACCGCGCCGACGCGCTCGATACCACACAGCACTATCAGTCGGTGGTGACATCGCTGGACCGCGGCATCGTGGTCATCAATCGTGACGGCACCATCGCCTCCATCAATCCGGCCGCCATCCGCATCCGCGGACCCGGGGGCGGACGCTTTCCTAGTACACATGCTGAGCGCGCGCTGGACTACCCGGTTTCGACACCGAGGGAAACATGGTGCCTGCCCCGCAGCGGCCGGCCAACATCACCTTGCGCACCGGGCAGCCCGTCTACGCGCAGGTTCTCGGCCTGCGTCGCGACGATGGCCATCAATCCTGGATTTCGTTCACCACAACCTTGCTCAACCCCGATGAACCCGAACGTTCGCCGATTGTCATGTCGCTCACTGACGTCACCACCGAGCACCTGACCAATCTGCATCTGCGCCGCGCGGCGCACCACGACACGCTCACCGGGCTACCCAATCGTGGCCGCGCCCTGGCGATGATCACTGCGGCCATGACGCCCAGCGACCACCCTCATCTGGCGGCGCTGATGTTCATCGACATCGATCAACTCAAACGGATTAATGACTCGCTGGGGCACCACGTTGGCGATGTGGTGTTGCAAGCCTGCGCTGAGCGTCTCCAGGGGGCGATCCGCGCGACCGACACCCTCGCCCGTGTCGGCGGCGACGAATTCGTGGTGCTCGTCGCTGCACCAGCCAGCGCCGCAGACCTTCAGCAGATCGCTCGGCGGCTGCACCACGCCCTCGAGAACCCAATCGTCACCGATGAGCACACCATCGCCGTCAGCGCCAGTATCGGCGTTGCCGGCGTCGACCCGACCCGGCCAACAACGCCCACCGATCTTCTACGCCAGGCCGATGCCGCCATGTATCAGGCCAAAGCGACAGGTTCGGGCGAAACCCGATTCTTGTCGGTACATTCGGCCACCCCTCGGCACCGATCCGACGCAGACCCGCGTCATTCCTCTACGCCGCCCGAACGCAGGTTGTAGGTATGCGGCGGGAAACGTAGGCCATTCTCAGCTTGCTCGGCGCGCGCGGTACATCGCCTTGTCGGCGCGGTGCACGCTTCCATCGGAAAGCGTTTGCCCTTCCATAGTGGTGCGATCGCCTCCTCATCGGCATAAAGCACTGATCCCCGTCACGTAGCGAGCCAAACGACGCGAGAGCCTCAGCATGTACCTTCCCTGCTGTCGCCTGCCATGAGGATGGGACCAGTGTGACCTGATTTTTGCCAGGGTGATGGGACCACCTGGATTGCCAGTTAT
>NZ_JBJIAK010000057.1:0-35476 GCF_045310915.1 Mycobacterium sp. SMC-17
CTCATTTTCGAGAGACCTCGACCTCTATCCCGGCAACGACGCGCCAACCACCTCTACACCCTCATCTGTGAAGAGCCTGTATTGGTCGCTGCGTGGATTGGTCCGTGCCTGTGTGTTTCGCGGCATTGTCGCGATGCTCCCGATCGCACTGATCTGCGCGTACGCGCCGTCGAGTGGGCCGGCGAATCTGACCGCCCAGATCGAGAACACCGCCGAAATCGTGTCTGCGCCGTCGACCATCGGGATCGCCGACTCGGGGCTGTACGGACAGACCCAGGCGCAGATCGACCAGACACTCGACACCCTGCAGTCCATCGGGGTCCAGGACATCCGGGTCTTCGTGCCGTGGATCTTCGTCGAACCTGCGCAGGGCACCTACAACTGGTCCTACATGGACATGGTCATGCAGGCCGCGGCCGACCGGAACATGGGCGTCATGGTGGAGATCGCCAGCACGCCGACATGGGCGGGCTCCTCGACGTCCATCACAGGTGCCGGCACGCCGGACCCGGCCACGTACGCGGCGTTCGCGGCCGAGGTGGCCAAGCGCTACGGCTCGACCATCTCGGCGTACGAGATCTGGAACGAGCCGAATTACGTGTTGTCGTCGGATCCCATCGACGCCACTGCCTACGCGGCGCTGCTCAAGGCGGCCTACCCGGCGATCAAGGCGGTCGACCCGACCGCCACCGTGGTCGCCGGCGCGCTCGGCAGCGTCATCAGCTTCGGCAGCATCACGCTCGATCCGGTGACGTTCGTCAAGGAGATGCTGGCCGCCGGCGCGTCCGGCTACTTCGACGCGTTGTCGTTCCATCCGTATCAGGAGTCGCTGCCCTTCTCGTCGGGCGCCGGCGTCGCGAATTCCCCACTGACGCAACTGAATGCGATCTATCAGCTCCTGCAGCAGTACGGCGACGGCAACCTCAAGATCTGGATCAGCGAGTTCGGTGCGTCCACCAACGACGTCAGCGAGCAGACCCAGGCCGACCTGATCAAGAATCTGATCGACACCTGGCAGACCTATGCCGGGCCGGTGTTCATCTACACCGCGCAGGACGGCGTCGCCGGTGCGGACGGCTTCGGCATCTACAACGCCGACTGGACGCCGAAGCTGGCAGTCGCCGTCATCGAGGCCGCGATCAAGGAGTACGCCAGCAGTGCGGCCGGCGGTGTCGGCTCGACAGTCGGGGGAGTCGTCTCCGGGGTGACGGCGATCGCCCAGTCGCTGGCGAGTCTGCTGAATTCGATCAGCCTGGCGATCCAGGGTGAGTTCCAGCAGCTCGGCAAGGCCATCAACGCCTGGGTGACGGCCGTCAGCTCTCACCTCAGCGGAGCACTGCCGACCGCCACGCCGTTGGCTGCGAAGGCGGCCGCAAAGACCGGCACCACCGCTACCGAGACATCCGCCGCGACGACGGCCACGGCGGAATCCGAGGGAACCACGTCGACGGGAGCCACGTCGACGGCAATCAAGGTGAAGAAGCGTGCCAAGGTCGCCGGGTCGACCACGTCGACGACGGCCGACAGCACCGCGGCATCGGATACCGCAGCGGCAGGCACGGCGTCGGATACCGCCGCGTCGACTGATCCGTCCGGCAAGACATCGGTCACCGCCAAGCCGCGCAAGGCCGCCGGATCGAGCGCGCACGCCAAGGGTGCGCGTGACAAAGCCGCCAAGTCGGACACATCAGGCGATGAGGCGTCGACCCCGCCCGTCGTCGAGAAGCGCTCGCACCGTCACGGTGACGCAAGCGCGAAGTCCTCGGCATCCGCCAACTGATCCCGAAAACGAGTAGCGCCCCCGACCTCGGGTCGGGGGCGCTACTCGTCGAAAATGCTTACGCGGCTTCCTTTTCCTTGGTGTAGGTCACCAGGCTGACGTCGAGGCACTCGTCGAGGAAGTAGTACTGGCAACCGGTCAGATACTTCATGTAGCGGTCGTAGTTCACCTGGCCGGAGATCGCGATCGCCTCGTCCTTGTGGTGCTCGAGGTTGGCCGCCCAGACGCCGAGCGTCTTGATGTAGTGGTTACGCAGCGACAGCGGCTCGGGGACGTTGAAGCCGGCTTTTTCGCCATGATCGATCATCATTTGCGTGGTGGGCAGGCGACCGCCCGGGAAAATGTCTGTGGCCATGAACTTGATGAACCGCGCCATCTCGAACGACACCTTCTTGCCGCGGGCCGACATGTCGAAAGGGTGGTAGCTCACACTGCTCTGGATGGTCATGCGTCCATCGGCGGGCATGATCTCGTAGCAGTTCTTGAAGAAGTCGTCATAGCGCTCGAAGCCGAAGTGTTCGAAGGCCTCGATCGACACGATGCGGTCCACCGGCTCGTGGAACTCTTCCCAGCCCTGCAGCAGCACCGGGTGCGAACGGTCCGACTCGGTGTTCCTCAGCAGTTCCGTGCAGAACGCCTGCTGGTTCTTGCTCAGCGTCAGACCGATGACGTTGACGTCGTACTTCTCCATGGCGCGCTGCATCGTCAGGCCCCAGCCGCAGCCGATCTCCAGCAGCGTCATGCCGGGCTTGAGGTCCAGCTGTTCGAGGTGCTGGTCCACGTTGGCAAGCTGCGCCTGTTCCATCGTGACGGTAGGTCCGGTGAAGTAGGCGCAGCTGTACTTGCGGGAGTTGTCCTGGAAAAGTCCGAAGAAATCGTCAGACAGGTCGTAGTGGGCTTGGATGTCCTCGAAATGCGGCCGCATGTCCTTGGCCCCAGTCGAATCCTGAATCATCTGTAACACCTTACTTGACCTTCCTCACTCAGTGGTGATGCCGGTCACTAAATCACAATCGTGACCGCACAATACCTGGCCCCCAACCGATTCCTTGACGTTGGTGTAACGCGCCGTCACGGTCAGTCGAGACAGCAAACGTAACCGCCTTCAGGCCGGAAGCCGCGTTCATTCCCCCAGCGTGGCGGCGGCTGTGACCGGACTGATACGTCTACGGGATTTCGGCAAATGTGGTGGCCAGTTCACCGGCAATGTCGTCCCAGAGGGGCTCGGGCAGGTCATGACCCATGCCGTCGAACAACACCAACCGAGCGCGCCGGATCGCTTTGGCCACTGCTCGACCACCGCTCGGTCGCATCAGTTTATCGGCTCGACCGTGGATGACGACCGTGGGGACGGTGATCATCTCGTCGTAGCGCCGCAGGCTGCCGCTGCCCAGGATGGCCCCGAAGTGCCGGGCCACGCCGACGGGGTAGTAGGAGCGGTCGTAGCTTTCGGCGGCGTCGGCCTCGGCCCGGTCGAGCGGCGTCGGGTAGCCGGGGCTACCGATGATGCGGCCGACGTTGACCGCGTTGGCGATGACGCCGGCGCGCGACGTGTCCTGCGGCCGCGTCGTGATGGCCTTGAGTTGCTTCGGCCCGGGCGGCGGCAACAGCGGCTGGTTGTTACTCGAGAAGATGACGCCGAGCGTCTTGGTGCGGTGCTGGTAGCGCGCCGCGAAGACCTGCGCGATCATGCCACCCATCGACCCGCCGACGATGTGTGCCTGCTCGATCTGGAGGTGATCCAGCAGTGCCGCGGCGTCGTCGGCCATGTTCTCCAGCGTGTAGACCGCGTCGCTGCGCAGGCCGACGTACGAGCGCAGCATCCGGGGCAGCAGCGCGGAACCGGAGCGCCGGCCCTCGATCTTGGTGGACAGGCCCACGTCGCGGTTGTCGAACCGGATGACGCGGTAGCCCCTCTCGACGAGCTTGTCGCAGAACCCTTTTCGCCACAACAGCAGCTGCGCACCCAGGCCCATGATGAGCAGCACCGCCGGATGGTCCGGGTTGCCCATGTCCTCGTAGGCGATGTCCAGGTCGCCAGAGCGGGCGAAGCCGGTCCGGACCTCGGGGGTGGTGTCTCGTTCGGGCTGCATGGGCCTAGTCCTCGGATTCTTCGTGATTCATGGTCGGATGCGGCCGGCGGCCTACTCCTCGGCGTTCTTGTGGTCGCGGCTGATATCCACCATGAAATTGGCGAAGTAGCCCTTCAGCTGGGGATCGCTCATCATCTGCCACCGCGGTGCCAGCAGCTTCATGTACCGCTCGACGTAGAGGAACTGCTTGCCGATCAGGACCAGCTCGCGCGGCAGCTTGACGTCGTACGCGTCGGCGAGGGTGGACAATTGCTTGCCGATCTCGGCGTAGGACAGGTCGCCCAGCGACTTCATGGTGAGCGGCGTGGTGAACGCCTCCAGGTCCTTGGCCGCCTGGCCTTCCGGCTTGACCGTGCCGACGGCGCCCATCATGACGACGATCCGGCCGGCCGCGGCGTGATCCTTCGAGACCAGCAGCGCGTAGACGAGTTCGCGCAGCAGCCACCGCGTCCGCGGGTCGATGCGGCCCATGATGCCGAAGTCGAAGAAGACGATCTTGCCGTCCTTGTCGACGTGGAGGTTACCGGCGTGCAGGTCGCCGTGGAACAGGCCGTGCTTGAGGCCGCCCTCGAAAACGCTGAACAGCAGGGCCTTGACCAGTTCCTCACCGTCGAACCCGGCCTTGCGGATGGCGGCGGCGTCGTCGATGCGGATGCCCTCGACGCGTTCCATGGTCAGCACACGCTCGCTGGTCAGGTCCCAGTAGACCTGGGCCACCCGGATGTTCCGGCCCAGCGGCGAGGCGTGCATGTGCGCCACCCAGGCGTCCATGGACTGCGCCTCGAGCCGGAAGTCGAGTTCCTCGGCGAGGTTGTCGGCGAAGTCGGCGACCACGTCCTGCGCGGAGAGCCGCTGGCCCAGCTTGGCCAGCTCGGCGATCTGCGCGCCGCGCTTGAGAATCTGCAGATCGGCGGCCACGCGGCGGCGGATGCCCGGGCGCTGGATTTTGACGACGACCTCTTCGCCGGAGTGCAGCGTCGCGTAGTGCACCTGGGCGATGGACGCGGAGGCGAAGGGCTCGTCGTCGAAGGTGGCGAAGAGGTCGGCCGGGTCGCCGCCGAGTTCTTCGCGCAGCAGCTTGTGCACCTCGTTCTTGTCGGCCGGCGGGACCCGGTCGAGCAGGCTGCGGAACTCGCGGCTCAGCGGCTCGCCGAAGGCGCCGGGGCTCGACGCGATGATCTGGCCGAGCTTGACGTACGTCGGCCCCAGATCGGAGAACGTCTTCGGGACCTGCTTGATCACCTTCTGCTGCAGGCTGCCCTTGGAAAAGGCGCTGCCGACGACGCGTACGCCGGTCCGGGCGAGCTGCCAGCCGGTGGCCCCGATGCGGGCGGCTTCGACGGGCAGCGGCACCCGGTCCAGCCTGGCACCTTCACGGTGCGGTGTCTTCCGCGGAGAACTCATTGGTGAAGTGTCTCAAAACCCCGGGTACCGCCAAAAAGGTGTGTCTCGCGTCATGCCGTTTCGCCGCCGCGGATCAGACGAAGACGCTCTCGATGTCGGCGCGGCTGCGGACCGGGTCGCTGCCGGGCACGTACGCCGGGACGGTGTGTGGTGCCAGCTCCGGATCGACGCCGCCCTTGACCCGCGCTGTGGCCTGGCGGAATTCCGGGAACGGTCCGGCGGCGGCGTGCAGGCCGTTGATGATCGACCACACCACGGCTCGACGGGCGGCACGCTCGATCGGGTTGGGGTCGGTATGTCCGAGCAGCTGCTTGGCCCACTTCGGCATGGTGTCCCGGACGGCCCAGTCGATGGCGCTCTGCGGCATCGGCAGGTTGGGGCCGGTGGCCATGGCGGCGCCGTGCGTCAGCGCCAGTTTGGGGAGATAGGACTTCAGGCAGTCCAGGGTCTCGGCCTTGGTGGTGGGCAGGTCGGTGCCACCGAGGGCGTGTCCGACGCGGATGAACTCGCCGTAGTAGCGGTTAAGTTTCTTGCCGCGCAACGGGTTCGGGTGGTAGAGCTCGTGCGCCGTCGCGAGGCCCCACACCACCGTCGCGTAGTTCCAGCGCAGCCAGTCCGGATCGTCGGCGTCATAGGCCGCGCCGTCCGGGCGGACGCCCTTGATGGTGTGGTGCATGGCGCGCACGGTCCGGGCCAGGTTCTCGGCGGTCTCGGTGCTGCCGTACGCGGTGCCGATGAAGAACGCGATGGAGTGGCCCAGCCGGACGGCCGCGCCCTTCGGGTCGACCACCGGAATGGCCTCGCCGTTCTCGTCGCGCTTGACGAGTCGCGAGTGGTGCATGCCCATCCAGTAGATGGACGGGTCGAGGCGCTCGATGAACGCGGCGCACTGCAGGCCGAAGACCAGGGCCTCGGTGTGGGAGTGCACGTGCCAGACGGCGCTGCCGGGGCCGAACCAGCCCGGGTCTCCGGCGGGGCCGGCGAACTCCATGCCGCGGAAGTAGTTCCGCCGGATGGTCTGGTCGAACCGGTGCTGAAGCTGATGCTCGATGAACTGGTGCGGCAGGTACACGTCAACCCCTTCTGGTCACGGTCGTAACCAGAATAGTATTTGGTGACGGGTGTGACCAGACCTAGGCTGTAGGGATGTCGACACCGACCAGGTGGGCGGGGGTTCCGCTCGACGACCGCCGCGCCGAGCGGCGCGGGTTACTGGTCGACGCGGCATTCGAGTTGTTCGGCTCCGGCGGCGAATCGGCGTTGTCGGTCCGTTCGGTGTGCCGTGCGTGCGGGCTCAACACCCGCTACTTCTACGAGAGCTTCGACGGCATCGACGATCTGCTGGGCGCCGTCTACGACAAGGTCAGCGGTGAACTGGCCACGGTGGTCGACGCCGCCATCACCGTCGCGGGCGACTCGGTGCGGGACCGGACCCGGGCCGGCATCGCCGCGGTACTGGGCTTCGGGTCCGCCGATCCGCGGCGCGGCCGGGTGCTGTTCACCGAGGCCCGCGCCAACCCGGTGCTGGCCGCGCGCCGCGCCGTCACGCAGGACCTGCTGCTCGATGCCGTCCTCGCCGAGGGCGGCCGGCTGCACCCCGGTTCGGATCCCGTCGCCGCGCGCGTCGGTGCGGCCATGTACACCGGGGCCATGGCGGAGCTGGCCCAACAGTGGCTGTCCGGTTCGTTGGGGTCGGACCTGGATGTGGTGGTCGACGCGGCACTGGCATTGGTGCTGCGCCGAGAATGACGAAATGGCTGCTCCGCCGTGGGTGGGAGCAGCCATTTCGTCCATCTCGAGTTACCGGGCGGCCGGCCGCCAGCGCTTGATGAAATCCGTCTCCGGCCACTCCTCCTCGGCGGCCAGCAGCTCGTACATGGTCGCGCGGTCGATGGATTCGCGGATGATGTCGGCGTGCCCGGCATGCCGCGACAGCTCCTCGATGATGTGCATGCCGACCCAGCGCACCGTCCAGTGGTCGACGTCGGCGGGGAACCACGGCACCTCGTGCGGGACCGGCACCAGCGTGTCGAGGTCGAGTTCGGCGAAGGCCTGCAGCGTCTTGGCGTTCTGCGTACGCAGGGCGTCGAGCAGGTCGCCGAGCTTCTCGTCGTCGCGCATCGTGAGCTGATCCTGGTGTTCGGCCATCTGTTCGGCCATCGGCCGGGTGTCGCGCGGCGGGAAGTCGGGCGCGGCGACCGCACGCGCGACCCAGCCGGCCTGCACACCGGTGACGTGCTTGATCAGTCCGCCGATCGACAACGCGCTGACCGATGGGGTCGAGCGCGCCTGCTCGTCGGTGAGGCCGTGGGCGACGGCCGCGAACGCGTCCTGCTGGAACGCGATGAAGTTGAAGAGGGTCTGACGCTCGTCGCCTGCGGGTGCGGGCAGTCCGGCCATGTTCAGTTCTCCTTCGGGGTGTGGGTGTAAAGGTCACGGAGGCAGGCGATTTCAGCTCCGTGGTGAATGACTTCGCGATTGATGTGCAGCACGAGGGTGGCCATTGAGAAGTCAGCGTAGGGACCCTCGGCGGGTCCGCACGGCCGGGCCAGGGCAGCGGCGTCGAGCCCGCGGACTCCGGTGATCCAGGTCGCGTAGGCGGTGTCGAGCTGCTCCAGTGCGGTGCGTGCGTCGCGGGCGTACGGCCACGACTGGTAGTCGGCCGGTGGTCCGCCGAAATGCGAGTGGTTCCGCATGGCCAGGACGCCGACGATGACGTGCGCCAGCCGCCAGGCGATGGTCGTGAACGGTTCGGGTTGCGGTGGCGGGTAGCTGAAGTCGATGGATCCGTCGCGGTGCAGGGTCCAGCACCCGGGCACCGGCTCCCAGAAATATTCGTCGTCGGTCAGTCCCTCGAGCCGGGGACGCAGCTGGTGTTGCCAATGCCAGTCGAGTTGGTCGGCCAGTTCTTTGGTCCGTTCTTCGGTCACATGAAGAGCCTGACATTCAATTAGGACTGTTTCTGTCCTATGAATGCGGCAGAGTGTTGTCATGTCCGAAACGACGAGCCGCGTGCTGCAGCTGCTGGGGCTGCTGCAGGCGCGCCGGGTGTGGACGGGGCAGGAGCTGGCCGACCGGCTCGGCGTCACCGGCCGCAGTGTGCGCCGCGACATCGAACGGCTGCGTGACCTCGGCTATCCGGTGCACGCCAGTAAGGGCCGCGACGGCGGCTATCAATTGGGCGCCGGCGCCGCGTTGCCGCCCCTGCTGCTCGACCCCGAGGAGGCCGTCGCGATGGCGGTCTGTCTGCGGCTCGCGGCCGGGGGCAGCGTCGCGGGCGTCGGTGAGTCGGCGCTGCGGGCACTGTCCAAACTCGACCAGGTGATGCCGGCGCGGCTCCGGTCGCAGGTGTCCGCCGTGCACGACGCGACGGTGACACTGACCGGTGGCGGTGCGGTCGAAGCGGTTTCGCCCGACGACCTGATGACGCTGGCCCGCGCCTGCCGCGACCACGAACACGTCAGGCTCGGCTACACCGACATCCGCGGCAACAGCACCGAGCGGCGGTTGGAGCCCTATCAACTCGTCACCACCGGGCGCCGCTGGTACCTGCTGGCCTACGACCGCGACAAGCAGGACTGGCGCACTCTGCGCCTGGACCGGATGGTCGATGTCAAGGCCGCGGGCACGACGTTCGCGCCGCGCCCGGCGCCTGATCCCGCGGAGTTCGTGCGTCAGGCCATCACCGCGTCGCCGTACCGGTACGTCGCGCGGGTCCGCTATGAGGCATCGGAAAGTCAACTGGCGCAGATGTTTTCCGCGGCGTCGGCGCAGATCGAGGCGGACGGCCCGGACCGCTGCATCGTGACGGCCGGCGGCGACGACCCCGAGCGCATCGTGTTGTACCTGGCGATGCCGGGATACCGGTTCGAGGTCCTCGAACCGCCGGAGGTGATCGCCGCGGCCGCGGTGGTCGCCGACCGGTTGCGTGCCGCAATGCCTCCCGAGTAGCGACGCTGCGCCGTATGGTGCAGGGGTGTCGACGGGACGACTCCTGCAGGTGACGGCGGTAGTTTCCACCGAGTTGTTCGTCGGCCCGGCCGACGAACCGCGGCAGATCGTCCGGCTGGACTACACCGACTGCGCCGACGCCGCCGAGGTCCGGGTCGGCGGCGACGGGCTCAGTGGCCAGGCGGTGGCGCAGCCCGGCGCCGGCACCGTGGAGATTCCGGTGGTCGTCCAGGACGGCCGGCCGGGCCAGGTGCGGGCCGCGCGCCTCGAGATCGGCGGCGAGCAGACGCCGTTCGAGTTCGTCGTCGCCGAGCCCGGCTGGACCATGCACATGATCAGCCACTTCCACTACGACCCGGTGTGGTGGAACACCCAGGCCGCCTACACCAGCGTCTGGACCGAGGACCCGCCCGGCCGGTGCCGGCAGACCAACGGCTTCGAGCTGGTCACGGCGCACCTCGAAATGGCAAGGCGCGAACCCGAATACAAGTTCGTACTCGCCGAGGTCGACTACCTCAAGCCCTACTGGGACACCCATCCGGAGCAGCGTGCCCAGCTGCGGGCGCTGCTCGCCGAGGGCCGCGTCGAGATCATGGGCGGCACCTACAACGAGCCGAACACCAACCTGACCAGTCCCGAGACTGCGATCCGGAACTTCGTGCACGGCATCGGTTTCCAGCGTGACGTGATGGGCGCCGCCCCGGCGACGGCCTGGCAGCTCGACGTGTTCGGCCACGACCCGCAGTTCCCGGGCATGGCCGCCGACGCCGGCCTGACCTCCAGTTCATGGGCGCGCGGCCCGCATCACCAGTGGGGCCCGATGCACCGCGACGGCGACCCCGAGCGCATGCAGTTCGCCAGCGAATTCGACTGGATCGCACCGTCGGGCCGCGGGCTGCTGACCCACTACATGCCCGCGCATTACGCGGCCGGCTGGTGGATGGACTCGTCGGCATCGCTGCAAGAAGCCGAAGACGCCACCTACGCCACGTTCGCCAAGCTGAAAAAGGTTGCGCTGACCCGCAATGTGCTCCTGCCGGTGGGCACCGACTACACCCCGCCGAACAAGTGGGTGACCGAGATTCACCGCGACTGGGCGGCCCGCTACACGTGGCCCCGCTTCGTGTGTGCGCTGCCGCGGGAGTTCTTCGCCGCCGTGCGGGCCGAACTCGAGGCCGGTGGCACCCAGCCGTCGCCGCAGACCAGGGACATGAACCCGATCTACACCGGTAAGGACGTGTCGTACATCGACACCAAGCAGGCCAACCGGGCCGCCGAGAACGTCGTGCTGGAAGCCGAACGGTTCGCGGTGTTCGCCGGACTGCTGACCGGCGCTACGTATCCGCAAGCCGCCCTGGCCAAGGCCTGGGTACAACTGGCCTACGGCGCACACCACGACGCCATCACCGGCTCCGAATCCGACCAGGTGTACCTCGACCTGCTCACCGGCTGGCGCGACGCCTGGGAACTCGGCCGGACCGCCCGCGACAACGCGTTGGCGCTGCTGTCGCGGGCCGTCGACGGCGACATCGTGGTGTGGAACCCCTTGGCGCACAGCCGAACCGACATCGTCACCGTCCACCTCGACGAACCGCTGGACGGGCCGGTACTCGACGTGGACGGCACGCCGCTCCCGGTCCTGATCGAAGATGACGGCCACACCGTCACGTGGCCGGCCCACGACGTGCCGTCGCTCGGGTGGCGGGGATACACGCTCGGCGACGCCGCGACGCAGTCCGCGTGGGCGCCCGCGTCCTGGGAACCGATGTCCGGCACCAGCATCGGCAACGATCGCTACCGCTGCACGGTCGACCCCGACCGCGGCGGCGCGGTGTCGTCGCTGGTGCGCGCGGGCGTCGAGCTGATCGGCGCGGGCCGGGTCGGCAACGAGATCGCCGTCTACGACGAGCATTCCGCGCATCCGACCGAACACGAAGGGCCCTGGCACCTGTTGCCCAAGGGGCCGGTGGTGGGCTCCGCCGAGCACGCCGCCGAGTCGGTGCAGGCCTACCGCAGCGCGCTGGGGGAGCGGTTGGTGGTCACCGGGCGCATCGGTGACGTGCTGCGGTACACCCAGACCATCACGCTGTGGCACGGCGTGGACCGCGTGGACTGCCGCACCGTGGTCGATGAGTTCACCGGCGCCGACAAGCTGTTGCGCCTGCGCTGGCCCTGTCCGGTGCCGGGTGCGATGCCGGTCAGCGAGGTCGGCGACGCGGTGATCGGCCGCGGCTTCGGGCTGCTGCACCAACGGGATTCGCACGACGCGGTCGACACCGCCGAGCACCCCTACACCTTGGACAACCCCGCCTACGGGTGGTTCGGGCTGTCCTCGGCGGTGCGGGTCCGGGTCCGCGACGCGCACGGCGAGAGCGTGCGGGCGGTGTCGGTCGCCGAGGTCGTCGCGCCGGACGCCGCCGACCCACAGTCGCCCACCCGCGACCTGATGGTGGCGCTGGTGCGCGCGGGGGTGACGGCCACCTGCAGCAGCGCCGGCAAGCCGCGCTACGGCGACCTCGCCGTCGACTCCAACCTGCCCGACGCCCGCATCGCGCTCGGCGGCCCCGACGAGAACGCTTTCACCGCAGCGGTATTGGCGGCAGCCGAGCCCCGCTACGGCGCCGAACTGCGGCACCGCCTGACGGCCGGGAACGCGCGGCTCTGGGTGCCCGCCGACGCTGACCTGGTGCAGCGGTGGATTCCCGGCGCCGACCTGACAGGGGTACGGGCGCTGCCGGTGCTGATCGTCGCCGGACCCGGCGCCATCGACGAGCTGATCGCCGCCCTCGCGACCACCGAGATCACCGTCGAGCAGGAAGCCGCGGCCGGCATCGGGCCCTTCGAGGCCCGCAGTGTGGCGCTGCTGAACCGCGGCGTACCGGGTTTCGCCGTCGAACCGGACGGCGTCCTGCACACCTCGTTGCTGCGGTCGTGCACCGGCTGGCCCTCGGGCACCTGGATCGACCCGCCGCGCCGCACCGCACCCGACGGGTCGAACTTCCAGCTCCAGCACTGGACCCACACCTTCGACTACGCCATCGCGGCCGGCGACGGCGACTGGCGCGCCGCGGGCATCCCGGGCCGCAGCGCCGAATACTCCCAGCCGCTGCTCGCGGTGCGCACCGACCATCCCGCGGTGGCCGGCGGATTGCCTTGTACCGGTTCACTGTTGGGCGTCGAACCCGCATCCGAGGTGACGCTGGCCGCGCTGAAGGCCACCGGCAACCCGATCGCGGCGGGCAGCAGCGCGCCCGTCGACCCGAGCGCGGGCATCACCCTGCGCCTGGTCCAGACCTCGGGACGGCCGACCGAGGTCGACGTCACCTCTGGCCTACGGCACCTCGAGGACGTCGAACGACTCGACCTGCTCGAACAGCCGATCGCCGGCAGAAAAGACCTGCGGCTGCACGGTTTCGAGATCGCCACCGTGCGGGCCCGGCTCGACCTGCCGCACGTGCTCAACGGCGACCACGCCACCCTGGCGCCGGATGCCGAAGTCGCCCAACCGGTTTACGCCCGGTACTGGCTGCACAACCGCGGCCCCGCACCGTTGGGCGGACTGCCCGCGGTCGCTCATGTGCACCCCACCGAAGCCGCCGGCGCACCGGGCGTCCCCGTGTCGTTGCGCGTCACCGCCGCCAGCGACTGCACCGACGCCACGCTCCACGGCCGGGTCCGCGTGCTGTGCCCCGACGGCTGGTCGGCCACCCCGGACGAACTGCCCTTCGTGCTGCCGCCCGGCGGCTATCTGGAAACCGAAGTGCAGCTGGACCTTCCGGCCGACGCCCCCGCCGGCCGGTATCCGGTGCGGGTCGAGCTGGCGGTGACCGGCGGCGACAAGCATCATCAGGTTCCGGCCGCCTGGCGTCAGATGGTCGAGGACGTCTGTGTCGTCACCGTCGGCGAACCCGGCGACGCCCCGCTGCTGCGGCTGGTCGAGGAACCCCAACCGGTCGACGTCGTCGCCGGGCAACACGGCGATCTGAGCGTCGTCGTCGGCTCGGCCGCGGGTGCGCCGCTGAGCTTGGAGGCACACCTCATCAGTCCGTGGGGCACCTGGGAATGGTTGGGGCCGGCCGTACTCGGCGCCGATGTGCCGGCCGGCGGCACCGTCGCATTCGACTTCGACGTCGCGCCACCGTCGTGGGTCGAGCCCGGACAGTGGTGGGCGCTGATCCGGATCGCCGCGGCCGGCCGGGTGCTCTACACACCGGCGGTATCGGTGCGGGTCCGATGAACCGCATCGCCACCGTCGCTGGACGGGAGATACCCGTAACCGCACTCGACGAACGCGAAACACGTTTGCGGGCAAGCATATTAGCCTCGTCGCTGCCGGCGCCCGGGACCAGTGAGGGCCGGCAGCTGCGGCGCTGGCTGGCTCAGCTGCTCGTCACCGACGAGGTGGTGCGCGTGGCGGCCGGCGAACTCGGGGTCAGCGACAGGGACGCGCCCACCGAAACCGACCTGCTGCCCGACGCGGCAGCCCGCATGGAGCTCGGCAGTATCGCCGCGGCCGCGCTCGAACAGCCGCTGGCACGGGCGCTGTTCGTTCGGGTGACCGCCGCGGTGCGGATCCCCGACGCGGAGGTCGAGAGCTATCACGCGCGCAACCCGCTGCGGTTCGCGCCGCCGGTACCCGGTCCCGGTGGCTGGTCCACCGCGCCGACCGTCGCCCCCGCGCTGGACGAGGTGCGGTCACAGATCACCGCGCACCTGCTGGGTTCGGCGCGCCGGCGGGCCTTCCGGCACTGGCTCGACGCCCGCCGAGCCGAGTCGGTGCATCTGGCGCCCGGCTACGAACATCCCGGCGACCCGCGTCAGCCCGACCACGTCCACCGGCACTGAAAGCGCACGATGTCCGACCTGACCCTCGCCCTCGACATCGGTGGCACGAAGATCGCCGCGGCCCTCGTCGACCCCGACGGCGCGCTCGTGCACCGCGAGCAGCTCCCCACCCCGCACGCCGACAGCGAGCAGGTGTGGGCGACGGTCGACGTGTTGATCGGGAACGCTCTCGCCGCCGCTGCCGGGCGGCCGGTGCGCGCCGTGGGCGTCGGCTGCGCCGGCCCCATCGATGTGGTCGCGGGCACGGTCAGCCCGCTCAATGTCGTTGCCTGGCGCCAGTTTCCGTTGATTCAGCGGCTCGCCGAGCGCACCGGCCTGCCGGTGCGGCTGGCCGGCGACGTCGTCTGCCTGGCCATGGGCGAGCACTGGCGCGGGGCCGGGCAGGGGGCGCAGTTCCTGCTCGGCATGGTGGTGTCCACCGGTATCGGCGGCGGACTGGTGCAGGGCGGTGCGCCGTACCTCGGCCGCACCGGAAATGCCGGTCACATCGGCCACGTCGTCGTCGACCCCGACGGACCGCGCTGCGCCTGCGGCGGTCAGGGCTGCGTGGAGGCGGTGGCCTCGGGTCCGCACCTGGCGCGGTGGGCGCACGAGCACGGCTGGGACGCCCCGCCGGACGCTGATGCGAAGGCACTCGCCGAGGCCGCCGGGCGCGGGAATCCGATTGCGGTGCAGGCATTCTCGCGTGGTGCCGAGGCGATCGCCGTCGCCATCGCGTCGGCGGCCGCCGTCTGCGACCTGGACCTGGTGGTGATCGGCGGCGGCGTGGCGAATGCGGGGGAGGTGCTGTTCGGCCCGTTGCGAGCGGCGCTGCCGCGCTACGCCGGATTGAGCTTCCTGCGCGGCCTGCGGGTGGTGCCCGCCGAACTCGGCGGCGATGCCGGGCTCGTCGGCGCCGCGGCGTTGTGGCGGGCCTGAGAAGCGTTGCGCTCCATGTGCTTTCGGCCCCAGTCGCACAGCGCCCACAACACCGGGCCCAGCGTCTTGCCGTACTGCGAGATCGAGTAGTGCACGCACGGCGGCACCGTGCCGGCGTCGTGCCGGTCGATGATGCCGTCGGCTACGAGCTCGTGCAGGTGCCGGATGAGCATGCGCTCGGTGATGCCGGGAATGCTGCGGCGGAGCTCTGCGGTGCGCATCGGCCCGTCCGTGAGCCGCCACAGAATGGTGCCCTTCCAGCGGCCGTCGACCACCGACAGGGCGGCGTCGATCGGGCACTCACCGACTTCCTTCTTCGACACCGCCACGATGCACTCCCGTCGTCGCCTCTACTGACTAATTTGTCAGTACCTTGTTTTTTGTCAGTGTAGTGAACAGGCTCGATGTCATGGAGCACATCGCGCAAGTTCTCACCGTGATCGTCGTCGGCACGCTCGTCGGCGTGGAGTTCGGCGTCGCCGCGTTCACCAATCCGATCCTGGAACGGCTGCCCGACGACGCGTACCGCCAGGCGCGCGCGACGGGCAGCAGGCTCCTCGGGACGGTGATGCCGTTCTGGTACATCGCCGCGGCGGTGCTGCTGGTCGGCGATGCCGTGCTCGTGCCGGCGCCACTCCCCATCGCCGCCGTCGCGGTGATGGGCGTGGTGATGGCCCTGACGCTCACCACGCTGGTGCCGATCAACAACCGTGTCGCGGCGTGGGCGGGTACCGGCCCTGGCGAGGCGCCGACAAGCCGGGAACTCGCTCACCGCTGGGACCGGCTGCACTGGGTGCGGGTGGCGCTGTTGCTGGCCGCGTTTGTCCTGGTCACGGTTCCGCGCTGACGAGACTGTGAACTACCTGGGAGGGGTAGGCAACAAACTTAGGCAAGACTTAGCTAAGTTGATCTTGTTTAACGGTGGGTGAACAACTCTTCACACGCCAGCAGAATTGACTTAGTGAGGTCTTGGCATGCGCGTCGTCTTCTTCGGTTTCCAGACGTGGGGGGTCAAGACGCTGCAGGCGCTGATCGATCTGGGACACGACGTGCCGATGGTCGTCACGCACCCGACCAGCACGGAGTCGTACAAGGCGATCTTCTCGGACTCCGTCGAGGAACTCGCCCAGGCACACGACATCCCGGTCCACCTGACCATGCGCGCCGACCACGAGACCATCGACCTGGTCAAGCGCTCCGAACCCGACGTCATCGTCGTCAACAGCTGGTACACGCGGATGACGGACGAGCTCTACGACCTGCCGCCGTACGGCACCCTGAACCTGCACGACTCCCTGCTGCCGAAGGGCACCGGTTTCTCCCCGGTCATCTGGTCGCTGATCAGCGGTGAATCGCACATCGGCCTGACCATTCACCGCATGAACGCCGAGCTCGACGCCGGCGACATCCTGGTCCAGCGCTCGCTGTCCATCGGGCCCGACGACACCGGCACCGAACTGGTGATGCGTGGCATCGACCTGATCCCCGGCGCGCTGGACGAGGCGCTGACCGCGCTGGAAGCCGGCACCGCACAGTGGCGGCCGCAGGACAAGGCCGAGCGGACCTACTTCCACAAGCGCTCCGAGCGCGACAGCCTCATCGACTGGAGCTGGCCGGCCGAGGATCTCGAGCGGCTCGTCCGCGCGGGGGACCGGAGTTCTTCCGCCGCGGCGGTTACCTCACCAGCGAGGCCTGAACCCGTGCCGCCGCTGCTCACATACATCGCGACGCCGGCATGGCTCATGTCCGTCCGGCGCCGGATGCTCGCGCTGATCCCGGTCCGGTTCCTGCGGCACGTCCTCTATCTCTTGATGATCCGCAAGCGGGGCAACTTCGACGAGCCCGAGACCTTCAACGAGAAGGTGAACTGGCGCATCTTCCACGATCGGCGGGACCGGATCGTCAGGGCCTGCGACAAGATGTGGATGAAGGAGATGGCGCGCGCGGCGTATCCCGGCGCCGATCTCCGGATTCCCGCCACGTACTGGTCCGGTACCGATCTGCGCGACGCACCGGACCTGGCGTCGCTGCCGCCCTGGGTGCTCAAGCCCAATGCCAGCAGTGGCCAGGCGCTGTTCGGCCCCGACCCGCAGCTGGATCTGGCCCGCCTGCGGGACCAGACCAGGAGCTGGTTCCAGGAAACGCCCATGGAGCTCGGCGAGTGGGGCTACAGCAAAGCGCGCCCCCTGTTGCTGCTCGAGGAACGCATCCCGACTCCGGACGGCGAAGCGCCCGTCGACTACAAGTTCTTCGTCTTCGACGGCCGCGTCGAGCTGATCCAGGTGAACCGGGGCCGGTTCGCGGAGAAGCAGACCACCACCTTTCTGGACGCCGACTGGCGTCAGCTGCCCGTGCGGTGGCGTATTCACCCGGTCGCCCCCGAGGAACGACCCGTCGAACTGGACAAGATGCTGGAGATCGCGAGCGTCCTCGGCGCCGACTGGGATTTCATCCGCGTCGACCTCTACGCCGTGGACGGCGACGTGTGGTTCGGCGAGTACACCCCGTACCCGGGCTCGGGCATGCTGCGCTACGAACCCATGAGCTTCGACCTCGAGCAGGGCCGGCAGTGGCGGCTGCCGGCACCGGATGCGGTACGCCGCGGGCAGCCCTAGACCGTTGAGCCCGCGGCACCGCCGTTTTGGCTGATCGGCAGGCGATCGGCTACTCTTGTGCAGTTCCACCGAAGACCGTCGGTCACCAAGTAATTGGTTGAAGGTCCAGGCAACGCCTGGCGGCCCACGCAGGAGGACGAGGTTTTCAGAGTTTTGATTCTGCGCGCCCCGACCTTTCTGTGTCGGGGCGCTCTGCGTTTCTGACCTCGATTCGAAGCCGAATCCCCGGCAGTCTCCAGTGGGCCGATGAATACACCACAAGGAGGCATGTATGGCCAAGGCTGACAAAGCCACTGCGGTCGCTGACATTGCCGAACAGTTCAAGGCCTCGACGGCCACTGTCGTGACCGAGTACCGCGGTCTGACGGTTGCCGATCTCGCCGAGCTGCGTCGTTCCCTCGGTGCCGCGACGACCTACACGGTCGCCAAGAACACCCTGGTCAAGCGCGCCGCTTCGGAGGCCGGAGTCGAGGGCCTCGACGACCTGTTCGCAGGTCCGACCGCCATCGCGTTCATCACCGGCGAGCCGGTCGATGCCGCGAAGGCAATCAAGAAGTTCGCGAAGGATCACAAGCAGCTCGTCATCAAGGGCGGCTACATGGACGGCGCTGCGCTGTCCGTGGCCCAGGTCGAGAAGATCGCCGACCTCGAGTCGCGCGAAGTGCTGCTGTCCAAGCTGGCCGGCGCCATGAAGGCAAAGCAGTCTCAGACCGCCGCGCTGTTCGCCGCGCCCGCGTCTCAGATCGCCCGCCTGGCGGCCGCTCTGCAGGACAAGAAGGCTTCCTAGAAGCCTCAGTGCCGGCTGTCCAACCGCGCACTAGACCAACAAAACACAGAAACAAGGAAGGACCATTCACATGGCCAAGCTGTCCACCGAAGAACTGCTCGACGCGTTCAAGGAAATGACCCTGCTGGAGCTCTCGGAGTTCGTGAAGCAGTTCGAGGAGACCTTCGACGTCACCGCCGCCGCTCCGGTCGCCGTTGCCGCCGCCCCCGCCGCCGGTGGCGCTGCCGCTGAGGCCGGCGAAGAGCAGTCCGAGTTCGACGTCATCCTCGAGGGTGCCGGCGACAAGAAGATCGGCGTCATCAAGGTCGTCCGCGAGATCGTTTCCGGCCTGGGCCTGAAGGAAGCCAAGGACCTGGTCGACGGCGCCCCCAAGCCGCTGCTGGAGAAGGTCTCGAAGGAGGCCGCCGAGGACGCCAAGGCCAAGCTCGAGGCCGCCGGCGCTTCGGTGTCCGTCAAGTAAGTTCGCCAGAACTGACGTTTTCCCCCGGAGTCCCTCGCGGACTCCGGGGGATTTCGCTTTTCAGGGGATATAAATCGGGGCATTTCGGACCATCCGGGGGACGATGCAGTAGTTGGCTCCGCGCCCATCAGGGTGACTTTGTGGCGGGCCGTCCGATAGTTGGAACAAGGTGCAACAGGCCGCGATCGATGCGCTACAGTGACTCAAGCCACAGGCAGGGCAGCAAATGGCGCGCGAGCGCTGGCGGAAGGGATCTCACGTGGGCGTTCAAATCGACGTAACGGGACTGAGCAAGTCCTTTGGGTCGTCGAAGATTTGGGAAGACGTCACCTTGACCATTCCCGCCGGTGAGGTCAGCGTCATGCTGGGCCCGTCCGGTACCGGTAAGTCGGTGTTCCTGAAGTCCCTGATCGGCCTGCTGCGCCCCGAGCGCGGCTCGATCGTCATCGACGGCACCAACATCATCGAGTGCTCGGCCAAGGAGCTCTACGAGATCCGCACCCTGTTCGGTGTGCTGTTCCAGGACGGCGCGCTGTTCGGCTCGATGAACATCTACGACAACACGGCCTTCCCGCTGCGCGAGCACACCAAGAAGTCCGAGTCCGAGATCCGCAAGATCGTCATGGAGAAGCTGGACGTCGTGGGTATGCCCAACGACGGTCACAAGTTCCCGGGCGAAATCTCCGGTGGTATGCGCAAGCGTGCCGGCCTGGCCCGCGCCCTGGTGCTCGACCCCAAGATCATCCTGGTCGACGAGCCGGACTCCGGTCTGGACCCGGTCCGTACCGCCTACCTGTCGCAGCTGCTGATCGACATCAACGCCCAGATCGACGCCACGGTCCTGATCGTTACCCACAACATCAACATCGTGCGTACGGTGCCGGACAACATCGGCATGCTCTACCGCAAGCACCTGGTCATGTTCGGCCCCCGCGAGGTGCTGCTGACCAGTGAGGAGCCCGCGGTCAAGCAGTTCCTCAACGGTCGTCGTATCGGCCCGATCGGTATGTCCGAGGAGAAGGACGCCGCCACCGCCGCTGCCGAGCAGGCCGCGATCGATGCCGGTCACTCCGACGGTGGTGTCGAGGAGATCGAGGGCGTGCCGCCGCAGATCGCCGTCACCCCGGGTATGCCGGTCCGCCAGGCCGTCGCCCGTCGTCAGGCCCGGGTGCGCTCGATCCTGCACACCCTGCCGCCCGCCGCGCAGGCCGCCATCCTCGAGGACCTCAACAAGAGTGGCGCCAACGACGACCCGGTGACCGCTCAGATTCCGCGGGCCTGATCCGCAGAACGCCGAAAATCGCGCCCGGGCTGAACCAGCCCGGGCGCGATTTGTGTCGGCGGGCGGGCGCTGCGGGCACGGCTGAGGCGTTGCGAGAGGGCGGACGGCCGGTGATCTTGGTCACGGCGCGTCCGTCGGGAACGGCGTGCGGGTGGCGCCTCGGCGCCCGCTGCGTCACGATGAGAGCGCCCCGGTTCGCCAGCTGCCGGCAAAACTCCACACCAAACACCGTGGCAAGTCTTGACTGACGCCCGCAAACGGGCCAATCTGTTGGGCAGCATGTATTCGAGAGTTGTGTTGATGGGTTCAGACGCCAGCCAGCGTTATCCGTTAGAACTCTCTCCAAACATGCCGTGGTTGAGGAATGCGCCGTCCTACGCTAATGTTGGACGTTGCGCTGGCTGCATCCTGCCCACCTCACCCGCACCTGACACCTTCTAGCCTGAGTCTTGCTCAGTGATCTAGACGCGTGCCCTGTGTCCTGTAAGGCCCGGACTGTGAGAACGCCAGCCGGACCGACGCAGATAGAGCGGCAATTCGGACCGGTTTCGACCGGCACCGGAATGGTCGCATCAGGTGCTGGAAGGACGCATCTTGGCAGTCTCTCGCGAGAGCAAGTCAGTAGATTCCAACAACTCCGTCCCAGGAGCGCCGAACCGAGTCTCGTTCGCCAAGCTGCGCGAACCACTTGAGGTTCCGGGCCTGCTCGATGTGCAGACGGATTCCTTCGAGTGGCTGATCGGCTCGGACCGCTGGCGCTCGAAGGCAGTCGACCGCGGTGACATCAATCCGGTCGGTGGCCTCGAAGAGGTCCTCGCCGAGCTGTCGCCGATCGAGGACTTCGCCGGCACCCTGTCGCTGAGCTTCTCCGACCCGCGCTTCGACGAGGTCAAGGCTCCGGTCGACGAGTGCAAGGAAAAGGACCAGACGTACGCGGCCCCGCTGTTCGTCACGGCTGAGTTCATCAACAACACCACCGGCGAGATCAAGAGCCAGACGGTCTTCATGGGTGACTTCCCGATGATGACCGAAAAGGGCACCTTCATCATCAACGGCACCGAGCGCGTCGTCGTGTCGCAGCTCGTCCGTTCGCCCGGTGTGTACTTCGACGAGTCCATCGACAAGGCCACCGAGAAGACCCTGCACAGCGTCAAGGTCATCCCGGGCCGTGGCGCCTGGCTGGAGTTCGACGTCGACAAGCGCGACACCGTCGGTGTCCGCATCGACCGCAAGCGCCGCCAGCCCGTCACCGTGCTGCTGAAGGCACTCGGCTGGACCAACGAGCAGATCCGTGAGCGCTTCGGCTTCTCCGAGATCATGATGGGCACCCTCGAGAAGGACCCGACCGCCGGTCCCGACGAGGCGCTGCTGGACATCTACCGGAAGCTGCGCCCGGGCGAGCCGCCGACCAAGGAGTCGGCGCAGACCCTGCTGGAGAACCTGTTCTTCAAGGAGAAGCGTTACGACCTGGCCCGCGTGGGCCGGTACAAGGTCAACAAGAAGCTGGGCCTGCACGACGGCAACCCGGCCCAGGTGACCGCGACGACGCTGACCGAAGAGGACATCGTCGCCACCATCGAGTACCTGGTGCGCCTGCACGACGGTGACAAGACCATGACCGCCCCCGGCGGCGTCGAGGTCCCCGTCGAGGTCGACGACATCGACCACTTCGGCAACCGTCGTCTGCGCACCGTGGGCGAGCTGATCCAGAACCAGATCCGGGTCGGCCTGTCGCGTATGGAGCGCGTCGTCCGCGAGCGCATGACCACGCAGGACGTCGAGGCGATCACCCCGCAGACCCTGATCAACATCCGTCCCGTCGTGGCGGCGATCAAGGAGTTCTTCGGCACGTCGCAGCTGTCGCAGTTCATGGACCAGAACAACCCGCTGTCGGGTCTGACCCACAAGCGTCGTCTGTCGGCGCTGGGCCCCGGTGGTCTGTCCCGTGAGCGCGCCGGCCTCGAGGTCCGCGACGTCCACTCGTCGCACTACGGCCGCATGTGCCCGATCGAGACCCCTGAAGGCCCGAACATCGGTCTGATCGGCTCGCTGTCGGTGTACGCGCGGGTGAACCCGTTCGGCTTCATCGAGACCCCGTACCGCAAGGTCGTCGACGGCATCGTCACCGATCAGATCGACTACCTGACCGCCGACGAGGAGGACCGCCACGTCGTGGCGCAGGCCAACTCGCCGCTGGACGCGAACGGTCACTTCACCGAGGAGAAGATCCTCGTCCGTCGTAAGGGCGGCGAGGTCGAGTTCGTCTCGGCGAACGACGTCGACTACATGGACGTCTCGCCGCGCCAGATGGTGTCGGTCGCGACCGCGATGATCCCGTTCCTGGAGCACGACGACGCCAACCGCGCCCTGATGGGTGCGAACATGCAGCGTCAGGCGGTTCCGCTGGTGCGCAGCGAGGCCCCGCTGGTCGGTACCGGCATGGAGCTGCGTGCCGCCATCGACGCCGGTGACGTCGTCGTCGCCGACAAGTCGGGTGTCATCGAAGAGGTGTCCGCCGACTACGTCACCGTCATGGCTGACGACGGCTCGCGGCACACCTACCGGATGCGCAAGTTCAACCGCTCTAACCACGGCACGTGCGCCAACCAGCGCCCGATCGTGGACTCGGGTCAGCGTGTCGAGGCCGGCCAGGTCATCGCCGACGGCCCCTGCACCGAGAACGGTGAAATGGCCCTCGGTAAGAACCTGCTCGTGGCAGTCATGCCGTGGGAAGGCCACAACTACGAGGACGCCATCATCCTGAGCCAGCGGCTCGTGGAGCAGGACGTGCTCACCTCGATCCACATCGAGGAGCACGAGATCGATGCCCGCGACACCAAGCTGGGCGCCGAGGAGATCACCCGGGACATCCCGAACGTCTCCGATGAGGTGCTGGCTGACCTCGACGAGCGCGGCATCGTCCGCATCGGCGCCGAGGTCCGCGACGGCGACATCCTGGTCGGCAAGGTCACCCCGAAGGGTGAGACCGAGCTGACGCCGGAAGAGCGCCTGCTGCGTGCCATCTTCGGTGAGAAGGCCCGTGAGGTCCGCGACACCTCGCTGAAGGTGCCGCACGGTGAGTCCGGCAAGGTCATCGGCGTCCGCGTGTTCTCGCGCGAGGACGACGACGATCTGCCCGCCGGTGTCAACGAGCTGGTCCGCGTCTACGTGGCCCAGAAGCGCAAGATCTCCGACGGTGACAAGCTCGCCGGCCGCCACGGCAACAAGGGCGTCATCGGCAAGATCCTGCCGATCGAGGACATGCCGTTCATGCCTGACGGCACCCCGGTGGACATCATCCTGAACACGCACGGTGTGCCGCGTCGTATGAACATCGGCCAGATCCTGGAAACCCACCTCGGGTGGGTCGCCAAGGCCGGCTGGAACATCGAGGGCGAGCCCGAGTGGGCGGCGAACCTGCCCGAGGGCATGCACAGCGCGCCGCGCGACAGCATCGTCGCCACCCCGGTGTTCGACGGTGCCCGCGAGAACGAGCTGCAGGGCCTGCTGGGCTCGACGCTGCCGAACCGCGACGGCGACGTCATGGTCAACGCCGACGGCAAGGCCACGCTGTTCGACGGTCGTTCCGGCGAGCCGTTCCCGTACCCGGTCACGGTCGGCTACATGTACATCCTGAAGCTGCACCACCTGGTGGACGACAAGATTCACGCGCGTTCGACCGGTCCGTACTCGATGATCACCCAGCAGCCGCTCGGTGGTAAGGCGCAGTTCGGTGGCCAGCGGTTCGGTGAGATGGAGTGCTGGGCCATGCAGGCCTACGGTGCGGCGTACACGCTGCAGGAGCTGCTGACCATCAAGTCCGACGACACCGTCGGTCGCGTGAAGGTCTACGAGGCGATCGTCAAGGGCGAGAACATCCCCGAGCCGGGTATCCCGGAGTCGTTCAAGGTTCTGCTCAAGGAACTCCAGTCGCTGTGCCTCAACGTCGAGGTGCTGTCTTCGGACGGTGCCGCGATCGAGATGCGCGACAGCGACGACGAGGACCTGGAGCGCACCGCCGCGAACCTGGGTATCAACCTGTCGCGCAACGAGTCCGCGTCCGTCGAGGACCTCGCCTAAACCGTCCGCCCGTAGTCAGCTTTTTCTGATTCATACACCCGCAAGGGGAAAGGGAGTTACGTGCTAGACGTCAACTTCTTCGATGAACTCCGCATCGGCCTGGCCACCGCGGAAGACATCCGTAATTGGTCGTACGGCGAGGTCAAGAAGCCGGAGACCATCAACTACCGCACGCTCAAGCCGGAAAAGGACGGCCTGTTCTGCGAGAAGATCTTCGGACCTACTCGCGACTGGGAGTGCTACTGCGGTAAGTACAAGCGCGTCCGCTTCAAGGGCATCGTCTGCGAGCGCTGTGGCGTCGAGGTGACTCGTGCCAAGGTGCGTCGTGAGCGCATGGGCCACATCGAGCTGGCCGCGCCGGTCACCCACATCTGGTACTTCAAGGGCGTTCCGTCGCGCTTGGGCTACCTGCTGGACCTGGCCCCGAAGGATCTGGAAAAGATCATCTACTTCGCGGCCTACGTCATCACCTCGGTCGACACCGAGATGCGGCACAACGAGCTGTCGACGCTCGAGGCCGAGATGGTCGTCGAGAAGAAGGCCGTTGAAGATCAACGGGACCTCGATCTCGCCGAGCGCGCGCAGAAGCTCGAGCAGGACCTGGCCGAGCTGGAGAAGGAAGGCGCCAAGTCCGACGTCCGCCGCAAGGTGCGCGACGGTGGCGAGCGCGAGATGCGTCAGCTCCGCGACCGGGCCCAGCGTGAGCTGGACCGGCTCGACGAAATCTGGACCACCTTCACCAAGCTGGCCCCGAAGCAGCTCATCGTGGACGAGGTGCTGTACCGCGAGCTGCAGGACCGCTACGGCGAGTACTTCACCGGTGCCATGGGTGCCGAGTCGATCAAGAAGCTCATCGAGACCTTCGACATCGACGCCGAGGCCGAGTCGCTGCGCGACACCATCAAGAACGGCAAGGGCCAGAAGAAGCTGCGCGCCCTCAAGCGTCTGAAGGTCGTCGCCGCGTTCCAGCAGTCCGGCAACTCGCCCATGGGCATGGTGCTCGACGCCGTTCCGGTGATCCCGCCGGAGCTGCGCCCGATGGTTCAGCTGGACGGTGGCCGCTTCGCGACCTCCGACCTGAACGACCTCTACCGCCGCGTCATCAACCGCAACAACCGGTTGAAGCGACTGATCGACCTCGGTGCGCCCGAGATCATCGTCAACAACGAAAAGCGCATGCTGCAGGAGTCTGTGGACGCGCTGTTCGACAACGGCCGTCGTGGCCGGCCGGTCACCGGTCCGGGCAACCGTCCGCTCAAGTCGCTGTCCGACCTGCTCAAGGGCAAGCAGGGCCGCTTCCGTCAGAACCTGCTGGGTAAGCGCGTCGACTACTCGGGCCGTTCGGTCATCGTGGTCGGCCCGCAGCTCAAGCTGCACCAGTGTGGTCTGCCGAAGCTCATGGCCCTCGAGCTGTTCAAGCCGTTCGTGATGAAGCGTCTGGTCGACCTGAACCACGCGCAGAACATCAAGAGCGCCAAGCGCATGGTCGAGCGTCAGCGTCCCCAGGTGTGGGATGTCCTCGAAGAGGTCATCGCCGAGCACCCGGTGCTGCTGAACCGTGCACCTACGCTGCACCGCCTGGGTATCCAGGCCTTCGAGCCGCAGCTGGTGGAAGGCAAGGCCATCCAGCTGCACCCGCTGGTGTGTGAGGCGTTCAACGCCGACTTCGACGGTGACCAGATGGCCGTGCACCTCCCGCTGTCCGCGGAGGCGCAGGCTGAGGCGCGCATCCTGATGCTGTCGTCGAACAACATCCTGTCGCCGGCCTCGGGCCGTCCGCTCGCCATGCCGCGTCTGGACATGGTGACCGGTCTGTTCTTCCTGACCACCCAGATCGACGGTGACACCGGCGAATTCGTGGCGGCCACCAAGGACAGCGCCGAGCAGGGCGTCTACAGCAGCCCGGCCGAGGCCATCATGGCCATGGACCGCGGTGCGCTGTCGGTGCGCGCGAAGATCAAGGTCCGGTTGACGCACCTGCGCCCGCCGGCCGAGATCGAGGCCCAGCTGTTCGAGAACGGCTGGAAGCCGGGCGACGCGTGGACCGCGGAGACCACCCTGGGCCGCGTGCTCTTCAACGAGCTGCTGCCGAAGGGCTACCCGTTCGTCGACAAGCAGATGCACAAGAAGGTCCAGGCGGCGATCATCAACGATCTCGCCGAGCGCTACCCGATGATCGTCGTGGCGCAGACCGTCGACAAGCTGAAGGACGCCGGCTTCCACTGGGCCACCCGCTCGGGCGTGACGGTCTCCATGGCCGACGTTCTGGTGCCGCCGCAGAAGCAGGAGATCCTGGAGCGCTACGAGGGCCAGGCCGACGCGATCGAGAAGAAGTACCAGCGCGGCGGTCTGAACCACGACGAGCGCAACGAGTCGCTGGTCAAGATCTGGCAGCAGGCCACGGAAGAGGTCGGTAAGGCGCTGGAGGACTACTACCCGGCGGACAACCCGATCATCACGATCGTGAAGTCGGGCGCCACGGGTAACCTCACGCAGACCCGCACCCTGGCCGGCATGAAGGGTCTGGTGACGAACCCGAAGGGTGAGTTCATCCCGCGGCCCATCAAGTCGTCCTTCCGCGAGGGCCTGACGGTGTTGGAGTACTTCATCAACACCCACGGTGCTCGTAAGGGTCTGGCCGATACCGCTCTGCGTACCGCCGACTCGGGCTACCTGACCCGTCGTCTGGTCGACGTGTCGCAGGACGTCATCGTCCGCGAGACCGACTGTGAGACGGAGCGCGGCGTCATCGTCACCTTG
This sequence comes from Mycobacterium sp. SMC-17, assembly GCF_045310915.1. NCBI lineage: Bacteria > Bacillati > Actinomycetota > Actinomycetes > Mycobacteriales > Mycobacteriaceae > Mycobacterium > Mycobacterium sp. SMC-17. The sequence continues at coordinate 26,976 of NZ_JBJIAK010000057.1, forward strand.
GCCGAGGTCCAGGCTGACGGTTCGCTGGTCCGCGACGCCCACGTCGAGACGTCCGCCTACGCGCGGACCCTGGCCACCGATGCGGTCGACGCGAACGGCAACGTCATCGTCGAGCGCGGCCACGATCTCGGCGACCCGGCGATCGAGGCCCTCCTGGCCGCGGGTATCTCGACGGTCAAGGTGCGTTCGGTGCTGACCTGTGCCACCGGCACCGGTGTCTGCGCCAAGTGCTACGGCCGCTCGATGGCCACCGGCAAGCTGGTCGACATCGGCGAGGCCGTCGGCATCGTCGCCGCCCAGTCCATCGGTGAGCCCGGTACCCAGCTGACGATGCGTACCTTCCACCAGGGTGGTGTTACCGGTGGCGCCGACATCGTCGGTGGTCTGCCCCGCGTGCAGGAGCTGTTCGAGGCCCGCGTGCCCCGCAACGTCGCTCCCATTGCCGACGTGGCCGGCCGGGTGCAGCTGGAAGAGGACGACAAGTTCTACAAGATCACCATCGTTCCCGACGATGGTGGCGAGGAAGTCGTCTACGACAAGCTGCCGCGTCGTAACCGCCGCCTGCGCGTCTTCAAGCACGACGACGGCACCGAGCGCCTGTTGGCCGATGGTGACCACGTCGAGGTCGGCCAGCAGCTCATGGAGGGTTCGGCGAACCCCCACGAGGTGCTCCGCGTCCAGGGCCCCCGCGAGGTGCAGATTCACCTCGTCAAGGAGGTCCAGGAGGTCTACCGCGCACAGGGTGTGTCGATCCACGACAAGCACATCGAGGTCATCGTTCGCCAGATGCTGCGTCGCGTGACGATCATCGACTCGGGCTCGACGGAGTTCCTGCCCGGTTCGCTGACCGAGCGCAGCGAGTTCGAGACCGAGAACCGTCGCGTCGTGGCCGAGGGCGGCGAGCCCGCGGCCGGACGTCCGGTGCTGATGGGTATCACGAAGGCATCGCTGGCCACGGACTCGTGGCTGTCGGCGGCGTCGTTCCAGGAGACCACGCGCGTGCTGACCGATGCGGCCATCAACTGCCGTAGCGACAAGCTGCAGGGTCTGAAGGAGAACGTGATCATCGGTAAGTTGATCCCGGCTGGTACGGGCATCAACCGGTACCGCAACATCCAGGTCCAGCCGACCGAGGAAGCCCGCGCTGCGGCGTACACGATCCCGTCGTACGAGGATCAGTACTACAGCCCGGACTTCGGTCAGGCCACTGGTGCTGCCGTGCCGCTGGATGACTACGGCTACAGCGACTACCGCTAGCTGGTCACAAGAAAGCCCCCGCTTCGGCGGGGGCTTTTTTGTTGCCGTGCGCCTGCTCGGCATCAATTGGCCAGCAGGTTCACCGCCGCGGAGAACTGGCGCGGCAAGGCTGCGGCGGCCGGGACGATGCGGGACCTGATGGCGGGGACGGCCCCGGCTCGGACCAGAACCTCGGTCAGCAGCCGGTAGCGACGGGTCAACGTGCGCCACCTGCGGTCGTAGTCCTCGACCCGGGCGTGGACGATGCAGTCGACCAAGGCCTCGGCGGCGCTGAACGCCAACCCCAGACCCTCGCCGGTCAATGCGTCGACGTAGCCGGCAGCGTCGCCGACCAGCAGCACCCGGCCCGCTACCCGGGTCCGCGCCTGCTGCCGTAGCGGCCCGGCTGCCAGGTCGGGCCCGAAGTCATGTCCCGCGACGCGCTGCCGCAGCTCGTCGAACGCCGCGAATTTCGCCTCGAAACCCCCGCGGCCGGCCGACAGGATCGCGATACCGACGCAGTCGTCAGCCACGGGCGTCACGTACGCCTCGGCCTCGCGGCTCCAGTGCACCTCGACGTTGTCGGTCCACGGCGCCAGCTGTACATGCCGGCGGATACCCCAGCGGCGCGGGCCCGCGGCGGGCCGCGCCAACCCGAGGTCGCGACGGATCGTCGAGTGCAGGCCGTCGGCCGCCACCAGGTAGCGGGCCCGCAGCCCGGCGCACCGCACGCCGGTCGCGTCCTGGCTGATCTCACCGGCCGCACCCTGGACGATCTTCACCCCGGCCGCGCGCGCCGCGTTGCTCATCGCGGCGTGCAGCGTCGTCCGGCGGATCCCGCGGCCGACCCCGTTCCGAAACGCGGCCTCGACCCGTGTCGCCCCCGCGTGATAGCTGATTCCGCGCAGCGTCCGGCCGGGCGCCTCCACACCCAGCCGGTCGAGCTGGGCGAGGGAATGCGGCATCAGGCCCTCGCCGCAGGCCTTGTCGAGCGTGCCCGTACGTCGCTCGACGACGACCGCTTCCAGGCCGGCATGCGCCGCATACAGCGACGTGGCGAGCCCCGCCGGACCGCCGCCGATCACGAGCAGGTCGATCACGACAGACTCGCCAGCGCGGCGTTCTCGACCCGCAGGCGCGTGCGCAGGAGCACCGCGTTGAGCACCGTGAACAGCGCCGCCGTCAGCCACGCGGTGTGCACCAGGGGCAGCGCGAATCCCTCGATCACCACGGCCACGTAATTGGGATGCGACAGCCACCGGTACGGACCCGCGACCACCCGCGTGGCTCCCGGGACGACGATGACGCGGGTATTCCACTGCGGCCCGAGCGTGACGATGCACCACCACCGCAGGGCCTGCGTCGCCAGGACCACCGCCAGCATCGGCCAGCCCAGCGCGGGGAGGAACGGCCGGTCGAGCAGCAGCGGTTCGAGCACGCACCCCACCAGCAGTCCGACGTGCAGCACCACCATGAACGGGTAGTGGCCGAAGCCGTGTTCGGTGCCGCCGCGCGCCAGCGACCAGGCCAGGTTGCGCTTGGACACGACGAGCTCGACGAGCCGTTCGAGGGCGACGGCCGCGATCAGCGCCAGGTACCAGCCCACGGGTTCAGCGCCACCGCAGTAGGACCAGTTCGGAGCAGAAGCCCGGGCCCATCGCCATCATCAGCCCGAGACTCCCCGGAGGTGGACGCTTGGCGATGGTGTCGTGCAGGACGTGCAGCACCGAGGCCGACGACAGGTTGCCGACCTCGGCAAGGGACCGCCACGTCAGCTCGAGGGCGTCGTCGGGCAGGCCGAGTGTCGCGGTGATCGCCTCGATCACCTTGGGCCCGCCGGGATGGCTGACCCACGTGGTGATGTCGCTGGTCTCGAGGCCATGTGCGGCAAGGAAATTGGTGACGTCGTCACCGAGGTAGGTCTCGATGACCTTGGGTACGTCAGGGGAGAGCACCAGGTGGAAGCCACCCGAGTCGATGTCCCAGCCCATCGTCCGTTCCGAGTCGGGGTAGAGGTGGCTGCGGGAATCGAGCACCTCCGGACCAGGGGCGGCGACGGTCGCGGCACGCCGGTCTCCGACCATGACGACGGCACCGGCTCCGTCACCGAACAGGCTGGAGCCGACGACGGTCGCAATCGACGGCTCGGCCTTGGGCATCAGCGAGCACAGCTCCACCGCCAGCAGGACGGCGATGTCGTCGGGCGCACCGCGCAGGTAGTCGTTGACCCGCGCGACCCCGGCGGCGCCGGCGACGCAGCCCAGCCCGAACAGCGGCACCCGCCGGACATCGGGGCGTAGGCCGATCAGACCAGCGATCCGGGCGTCGAGCGTCGGCACCGCCACGCCGGTGACGGTGGTGGTGTAGATGATGTCGACGTCGGCGGGTTTCAGGCCGGCGTCGTCGAGGGCACCTTGGATCGCGGCGCAGCCGAGGGCCACGGCGTGTTCGATGAAGACGTCGTTGGCGTGGCCGAAGTCCGTCAGGTCCGGATAGTCCGCGAGCGGCAGGACGGTGTGCCGGGTTTCGACCCTGGCGCTGCGATGCAGTTTGCGGATCGCGTCCGCGTGCTCGGCGTAGCCGGGAAGCTCCAGCAGCGCATCGGTGATTTGCTCCTGCGTGTGGCGGTGGGGCGGCAGTTCGCTACGGACACTTGCGATTACGCTCATCATCCCTCCTATACCCAGATCACGAGATCCAGACCGCGCGGGTTCACCTTTCTTGGGTCACGGAACTGGGCCGAACCCGGAACGGCTTGTGCCAGGATGAGTCCGGGGGAGGGGAATGTTCATGCGAACACGGGTCATTTTGGCGTGCGGGGTCGCCGCCGTCATCGTCGTGCCGAGTGCCGGCTGCCAGTCCGACTCTGGCAGCCCAGCGCCGGCCGGATCATCCAGCTCATCGACTGCCGCGCCGACGACCACTGGGACACCGCCGCCGCCGACGTCGTCGGCTCCACCGCCGCCGGCCGGGCCGTTGGTGCAGATGGAACAGCTGACAGGATTGCTGCCCAGTGCCGCAGAGGCCGGTGCCGCCGTCAACATCCCGAACCTCAGCGCCACCGAGTCCCACGACACGTTGAGCCTGCTGCCCGACGACTACGTCTCGGACATGTCCTGTGTGGGCGCCATCGCCGACGCCGCGATCCAGCCCTACTCGGACAGCCCTGTCGTCAAGGTCCGCACCCAGGACTACGCGCCGGGCGACGGATCGAACAGTGCCACGGTCATCACGTCGGCGATCCTCTACGAGACCGTGCAGGATGCCCGCGACATGGTCGCCGCGACGGTGGCCGGGTGGCAGGCGTGCGCCGGCAAATCCGTCCAGGTGAAGACCATGCCGGCACCCTCGACGTTCACCATCGGCACCGCAGCCGCGACCGGTGATCTCCACACGCTGATCGACACCCGGACCGCCCCGCCCGATTTTTCCTGCGGCCGGGGCATCACGTCACGCAACAACGTGGTGATCGACCTGACGGTGTGCGGCAAAGACCCCGCAGCGGTAGGCGCGGGCACGCAGGCGGCACTGGGCCAGATCGCGGCGAAGGTGCCGGCATGACCGCCCCAATGCCCTCCCGCGCTGAAAAGCGCTGCGCACCAATGTTTTTTGCGATCACCGCAACGGCCGCTCTGCTGGCCGGGTGCGACTCGTCCGTCAACGGCAGTCCCGTCGCTGCTCCGGTGGCGTCGGGTAGCGCGCCGGCCGCCACCGCTACCGCTCCGGCGCAGGCCCCGGGCACGCTGCTGCCCGCGGACCTGCCGCGCGTCATGCTGCCGATCGAGGAGCTCCGGAACATCACGAAGGCGCCGTCGCTGGTGAAGATCGCCACGTGGCGGCATCTGGGTGTTGGACTGGGCATCACGTTCACACCGCCGCAGTGCGGTGTCGTCGCCAGTAACAGCCTGCAGGTCATGTTCGGCGGCAGCAGTCCAACCGGTGTGCTGTACCCGAATTACATGAGTACGGAGCAGCCGCTGGTCCAGGTCTATCCGGGTGCGGTGACCTTTCCGGATCCGGCCGCGGCGCGTGCCCTGATCGCCGCCCAGCTGCCGGTGTGGCAGCAATGCGCCAACTCGGACGTCACGATCAAGACGGTCGATGGCACCGCGGCCCAGCACAACAACGCGCTGCAGGCCACCGCCGACACGCTGACCTTGCCCATCACCATCGGGGGCAACTACCAGTGCGTACGAACCCTGGCCGCCAGGAACAACGTCGTCTTCGACAACGTCGTCTGCGCGCCGAGCCTCAGCGGTGAAGATGCGACGATCCTGAACGCAATGGTCGCCAAGCTGCCGCACTAGTCGAAGTAGGCTGGGCCACATGCTGATTGGTTCGCACGTCGACAACACCGATCCTCTGGCCGCGGCCGCTGCCGACGGCGCCGATGTGGTGCAGTTCTTCCTGGGCAACCCGCAGAGCTGGAAGAAGCCCGCGCCCCGCGAGGACGCCGAGGCGCTACGTGCGTCCGCTGTACCTCTCTATGTGCACGCGCCGTACCTGATCAATGTCGCGTCAGCCAACAACAAGGTGCGCATCCCGTCGCGCAAGATTTTGCAGGACACCTGCGACGCCGCGAGCGCGATCGGCGCGACGGCCGTGATCGTGCACGGCGGGCACGCCGACGACAACGACATGGATGCCGGCTTCGAGCGGTGGGTGAAGGCGCTCGACGCGCTCACGACCGACGTGCCCGTCTACCTGGAGAACACCGCGGGCGGCGATCACGCCATGGCCCGGCACTTCGACACCATCGCCCGGCTGTGGGACCGCATCGGGGACAAGGGCATCGGGTTCTGCCTGGACACGTGCCACGCCTGGGCGGCGGGGGAGGCGCTGGTCGACGCGGTGGAGCGCATCAAGACCATCACGGGCCGCATTGATCTGGTGCACTGCAACGACTCCCGTGATGCCGCCGGCTCGGGCGCCGACCGGCACGCCAACTTCGGCATGGGGCAAATCGACCCGCAGTTGCTGGCTGCTGTGGTGCGTGCCGCGGACGCCCCGGTCATCTGCGAGACGTCCGAGGACGGACGCAAAGACGACATCGCGTTCCTCCGCGAGAACGTTTAGTCCGCACAGTCAATTGTGGTAGACCCTTCGGGTGCAAGACGCCAACACTGAGGTAGCAGAGACCCCCGACGCCGGATATGAACGTGGCCTGTCTGCGCGCACTGTGCAGATGATTGCGATCGGCGGGGCCATCGGCACCGGCCTGTTCTACGGCGCGGGCGGGGCCATCGAGAAGGCCGGCCCGGCGCTGATCCTGGCCTACCTGCTGGCCGGTCTCGCGGTGTTCGTCATCATGCGGGCGCTCGGTGAGTTGCTGGTGTACCGCCCGGTGTCGGGCAGCATCTCGGAGTACGCCGAGGAGTTCATGGGCCGGTTCGCCGGGTTCGCGAACGGCTGGACGTACTGGGCGGTGTGGGCGACGACCTGCATGGCCGAGATCACCGTCGCCGGTAAGTACGTGCAGTACTGGCCGTGGGGGCACGACATCCCGCAGTGGGTGACGGCATTGGTCGTCCTGTTGGTGCTGTTCGTGGCGAACCTGATCTCGGTGAAGATCTTCGGTGAGGCCGAGTTCTGGTTCTCGATGATCAAGGTCACCGCGATCATCGGCATGATCCTCATCGGCATCGGGGTCCTGTTGCCGATCGCCGGATTCGGCCCGGCCACCGGTCCGAGCGTGACGAACCTGTGGAACGACGGCGGCTTCTTCCCGACGGGCTTCAGCTCGGCGTTGCTGAGCCTGCAGATCGTGGTGTTCGCCTACGTCGGTGTGGAGCTGGTCGGTGTCACCGCGGGTGAGGCCGAGAACCCGAAGGTGACGCTGCGCAAGGCCATCAACACGCTGCCCTTCCGCATCGGCCTGTTCTACGTCGGCGCGCTGATCGTGATCCTGTCGGTGCAGGGCTGGCGGAATTACCACGCCGGGCAGAGCCCGTTCGTCGCGGTGTTCCAGTACCTCAACATTCCGGCGGCCGCGGGCATCGTGAACTTCATCCTGCTGACGGCGGCGCTGTCGTCGTGCAACTCGGGGATCTATTCGACGGGCCGCATGGTGCGCAGCCTGGCCCAGCGCGGTGATGCACCCGCCGGCCTGCAGGCGCTGAGCAGCCGGCACGTGCCGATGCTGGCCATCTGCTTCTCGGTCCTGACCATGGGCGTCGGTGTCCTGGTGAATTACCTGTCGCCGGACAAGGCGTTCGCGTACATCACTTCGGTGTCGACCATCGGCATCATCTTCGTGTGGGGCTCGATCCTGGTGTCGCACCTGATCTATCGGCGGCGGGTCGCCGAGGGCGTGTTGCCGGCATCGGATTACCGACTGCCCGGGGCGCCTGTCACGACGTTCCTGGCGCTCGGGTTCCTGGCGCTGGTGGTCGTGCTGCTGTTCCTCACCGACGACGGACGGACCGCGATTCTGGTGGGTGCCATCTGGTTCGTCATCGTGACGCTGGGGTACTTCGTGCACCGCGGCGATCGCGCCACCGAGGTCGTGACGCGCCACTAGTGCTCGGGTTAAGGCGCCGCCTCAATGGCGTTCGCGCCGCCGAGCCCTTTATCGGTGACGAATGCCAGTAGCTTCGTCACCGCGTCCAATGCGGCCCGAAGCTGTTGTATTCGAACGGATTTCGGGTCGCTGAAGACCTGTGTCCGGTTCAACTCGGCCGCGATTTGGTTTTCCATCGCCACTAATTGGCCCCAAAGCTCATCGCTGGTCGGCAGTCCGAGAAGCTTGAGTGCGTAGTCGGTGGCAACGCGCAGGCTGAGCTGAGTGACGTTGAGCGTCAAGGTCTCGGCGCTGGATGCGCCCAGGGCTGCACCTGCGACACCCGCGCCGCTGGCGGCCAGCGCCCCCAACGTGGCAAGACCGCCAACCATGCCGCCCGGACCGAAGGCGGCGAGTCCGCCAGTGATTGCCGCTGCTCCGAATGCTGAGGCTGGAGCGGCAGCCATGAGGCCGATGGGCCCGGCGGCCACCAGCGCCAAACCTGCTGCCGCCAGGCCGATTCGGCCCCAGGGGGTACCACCTGTTCTCTTGAGCAGATCATCGACTTCGGTTAGAGCTGTGACGATGTGCGTGCTGCGGTTACGGGTGAATCCGAGGAGGTCGAGCATGTCGGCGACCGCTGCCTTGGGCGCATCACCGGTATCGATCTCGTAGGGTTCGATGAAATTGGGTGTCGCCTGCCATGAGGATGGGACCAGTGTGACCTGATTTTTGCCAGGGTGATGGGACCACCTGGATTGCCAGT
>NZ_JBJIAK010000058.1:0-35223 GCF_045310915.1 Mycobacterium sp. SMC-17
TTCACCATGACTCGTTGATCACAACGCGTGAACCACGCCAGATCCGAAGTCCACCACTCCCCGGGACGCTATCATCATCCTGCACTTTGTCCCGTCCGTCCGCAGGCGAGGTCGGCCGCGTTGCGAGCACCGTCAGGGGCACTCCGCGTAGCCGGGCTTCGCTGATTCCGGCCTCGAGAACGACGGCGCTGTCCGGACTTTCATCGACTTCGACCACGACGTGCCTGGGCTGCATCACCCCGTGGTGATTGCCGCTGCGGACGATTGCCACCGGACACGGCGCGGAAGTCGCCAATGTGGCCGCGGTCGAACCGAGTCGGTGCCCCGTGGCATGCGCGATGCCGAGCGAGCCCAGACACAGCAGGTCGGCAGATCGGCTGGCGTCCAGCAGGACCCGGGAGGGATGCCCCTGCAGTACTTCCCATTCCACTTTGACCGGCTGCTCTGTGGACTCGACCGCGACCAGCGCGCGCCGCACGGAGACGTCGGCGCACGCCAGATCTTGAGGTTCCTGCTGGGGATCGACGGCACCATGGCCGCGTGGCTCGACGACGTAGAGCAGGCGCAGGGGTACGTCGCGACTGACGGCTTCATCGACCGCCCACAAGGCAGCGTCAACCGACCACCGCGAGCCGTCGATGCCGACCACGACGGCCGATGACGGTGAAGCTGACTTGTACATCTTCGCACTCTCCTGACTTCACCCAGCTGACTATTCGTCGACGGTAGGTGCGATGACCGTGTCCGCGGCAGGGGCATTGGTCCCTAGTTGCCTGACCGTGGGCCCATGTGCCCTAGTGAGCGGGCTGGTGACTTGCCATCGTCGACGATATGAAGAAGCAACTGGCAACGGGTGTAGCGCTTGCGGCTGCACTGTGCGTAGCGGGCCGGCGGTATCGCAAGTGGGCGGCCGCCAGGCGCACATCCAGCGCTCCGCCATCAATTCCGGTCATCAGAGCCATGTGGCCGGAAGCGGAAAACGTCCGCCAGCTGGCGTCGCGGTGTCGGTGGCGGGACGTCCTCCAGGGCTGGGGCGGTGCCGATGCGGACCAACACCTGGGGCAGGGGATGGCCGGTGAGCGCGCTGATGATGTCGCAGGTGGCCGGGTGCTCCGTCAGGTGGGTGAGCGTGCAACTGGCTAGGCCCGCGACGGTGGCTTCCAGCAGCACTACCGACAACGTCTCGCCGCACGCCAAGATGTCCTCGCGCGTATCGCCGAGTGCGGAGATGACCACCACGGTGGCCTGGTCATCGCCGGCATGTTGGCGACGCTCGCGGACATGGGAAACCGGGAACGAGCGTCCGATGTCAACCCAAAAACCTTCTGCAGCCGACAACAACGCACTGTGTGGAATACCGGTTGTACTCTCAAAAGACGAAGTCCACCAGTCCAATTCGGCGTGATACGCGGCGTCGTACATCCGTAGCGCATCGGTTAGATGTGAGGCCTGGGCTACTTCGGTGCGTTGTCGGGCGGTCAGGACGTCAACCTGGGCCGGGTGATTCACCGTTGCCAGCCGCAGCATTTCGACCAACGCGGGCCGGTCTGTCACTGCGCCGAACGGAAGTCGATCGGATCGCCGGCACAATATCGCGTCTGCTGCCCGCCGCTGTGCCGGTGTGACGCCGGCGGCCGACTGGAAGCGGATGTCGGCGAGGTGCCGGTGGTTCTCGGGGTCGGGAAAGCGCTCTACCTTTGTGGTCCAGCCAGTTGCGGCCATCGCCACGCGGAGATGGTCCAAGGCCGCGCCGCAGCTCAACAGTGCCTGGCGGCCTGAACCGTCGGTGGTGACCAGCCAGCCGGCGTCGAGATACAGCTTCAGCGTGGCGGATTCGAGCACCCAATACCACGGCTGGCTGTTGTGGATCGACGGCGCTCTGCAGGCCAGAAGTACCGCATCTTCGATTTCCGCGAGGGAAATAGTGGCTTTCGTCATGCGGCGTCCTTCTCGACAACAGCGAGGTGCACCTAGAAGCCTGCGACGGTTCGGACGCTTCGCACAGGGTCGGAAGTCATCATTACCTCGGCCGTTGGCGGTCAAGCACGTCATCGGGTGTCGACAGAGCACTTTTCGGATCTCGCGAGGACCTTCGACACTATGCCGTGTTCGAGCAGTGCGGTCAGATGGCATCGGAGAGCTGCATGACCACTACGGCACAAGGACTTTTGATGAACATCCAAGCCCCGGTCAATCCGGTCGTCGTCGGCATCGACGGTTCCAAACATGCGGTGCGCGCTGCGCGCTGGGCCGCACTCGAGGCGGCGAGCCGGGACACCACGTTGCGGCTGGTCTACGTCATCGACTCGGATCATGCCGACCACCAGGAGAGCATCGACCGCGCTCAGCACGCGTTGCACAAGGCGTGGAAAGCCGTGACCGCTACACGCGTCGACGTGAAGCTCGAATCAGAGATTCTCTCGGGCACCCCGGCTGAATGCCTTGCCGATGAGTCCCGCCAGGCGGCTGTGGTGTGCGTCGGCGACCGCGGAACACATGACACGCCTGATGCTCCGCGCGGATCGACGGCTGTTGAGGTGGCCCGGAGCGCGCCAGGCTCAGTCGCGATCATCCGGCGGAAACATCGCGAGTTCGACCATCGCAAGTGGATCGTGGCTGTCCTGGACGAATCAGCCTCTGCTGCAGCAGTATTGAAGGCTGCTGAGTCTGATTCGGCATGGCGTGATGCGCCGATTCTGATGCTGGAGCCCTGGTCGCATTCGGGTGAGCCGGTCGATGTCAGCAATCCGGTGCACGCCGCTCTGGAGCGGTATTTGAGAGCCGCGGACAACAGTTACCTCGAGTCGGTCACCCTGGCGATGCCGGGGCATCTGAGCAACTTGCTTCGGCAGAGTGCATGCATCGACCAGCTTGTCATCGTGCGGGGAGACGACCGGGACTTGGTTGCGGAACTGACCGGCGACGAAATGCGCGAGACCTTGAAAGGTTCGGACTGCACACTGTTGTTCGTCCGGCCGGCCTACCGCCCATCACGTGGCAATGGAACAGCTTGCCACCAGAGTTCGACCGAGCTGCTGACGGTAGGGCAGTCATGACCCAGGTGCTGCATCAGCCGATCCGGTGCACCCAATCGGCAACCAGACAAGGGTCGGTGGCGACCGAATTCAGGACGCGGCAGTCCCGTGACACCGCCCGTACGGACTGGATTGCCCACGTTGCGGCGAAACTCGCTCTTCGCGAGGGGCGCCACGATACCGCGCGGGATGCGGAGATCGCGGGCTGGTGCCGGGAGACTGCGATGCAGTTCGCGGATGCCCGAATTCAAGCGTTCGTCCCACTGTTGGTCGAGCGGATCGTCGCCGACCGCATTCGGCGTGGCAGTGATTTGGGCTGCTAGTCGGCATCCCGGACGGTCAGCAGCACCTTTCCGACGGTCTTGTCGGAGTCGAGCAGCCGGTGCGCCTCAGGGGCGTCGGTGATCGGCACCTCCGCCGCGACGACAGGCACCACCGCTCCGGCGTCGATCAGTGGCCACAGATGCTGCCGCAGGGCGCTGATGATCTCGGCTTTGGAGCCGGGGCCTTCCTCCGGCCGGCGCCGCAGGTTCGTCACATGTACCGATCCTCGTTTGAACAGGAGCGTGCCGAGATTCAGTTCGGCGACGGCGCCACCCTGTAAGCCGATGATGGTCAGGTGGCCGTTCTCGGCGAGGGCGTCGACGTTCTTGCCGAGGTAACTGCCGCCCATGATGTCGAGAATGACGTCGGCGCCAGAGTATTCGGCGTTGACCACCGCCGGGAAGTCCTGGTCGCGATAGTTGATCAACGTCTGCGCGCCGAGTTCGCGGCAGGCGTCCAGCTTGAATTGTGTGCCGGCCGTCACCGCCACGTTGGCCCCGAGTGCGCGCCCCACTTGTATTGCGTGCGTGCCGATTCCGCTGCCGCCGCCGTGAATCAGCAGCGTCTGCCCGCTCTGCAGGCCACCGGTCATGACGACGTTCGACCACACGGTGGCCGCCGTTTCCGGCAGCGCCGCGGCGGCGATGACGCTCACGCCCTGCGGCACGGGCAGCACATGACTGGCGGCGACGTTGACGCGTTCGGCGTACCCGCCGGCGGCCAGCAGGGCACACACCGCATCACCGGGTGCCCAATCCTGCACTCCGGCACCGACTTCGGCGATGTAGCCGGAAACCTCGAGGCCCGGGATGTCGCTGGCGCCCGGTGGTGGCGGGTAGAAGCCCATGCGCTGCATGACGTCGGCGCGGTTGACGCCCGCCGCCACCACATCGATGGCGACCTGGCCGGGCCCGGGCGCGGGAAGGTCGTCGACCTTGGCCCACTCCATCACCTCGGGCTCACCGTGGCCGTTGAGAGTTGTCGCGTACATGTTATTTGCCTCCGGGGATGGGGAATTGGGTTGGTTGTGATTGACGGACTGTGGTCGGGGTCATCGCCCGCTACTTCTCGTGGGTCTGTTCGGGTAGGTCTTCCGGCGTGCCAGGTAAGCCCGTGGGCTGGAGCCGTTCCAGCGGTGGAAGGCGTGGGAGAAGTTGCTGACATCGGTGTAGCCCAGCCGGTTGGACACCTGCTCGACCGTCATGCCGCTCTGCAACAGCTCCGTCCCGAGGTGGTGGCGCACTTCGTCGAGCAGTTTCCGGAACGACGTGCCCTCGGCCTCCAATTGGCGGCGCAGCGTTCGGGTACTGCACGAGAGTCGGTCCGCCACCTGGGGCAGGCTCGGCGGGTTGGCGGGGTCGGCCAGCAGCAGGTCACGGACCAGGCCGGCCCGGCCGGTACGGGCTTCCCGCTGTTCGAGCAGCATCCGGCACTGCTGCTCGGTGAGCTTGGAGGTGTGGCTACTGGCTTGCGGCAGAGGAATATTCAGCAGGCCGGACTCGATGGTGACCGATGTTTCGGTGTCATCGAATTCCGGCGTGGAGCCGAACATGTCTTCATAGAACGTCACGGCCGGCCCCGGATCGGGGAGGGCGAAGCTGATGCGGCTCGGCGGCGGGGTGGCGCCCAGAATTTCCCGGTACAGGTTGGGGATGGCCGCTGCGTCGCGCTCCAGGACGAACCTGCGGATCGGTGCCGGCACGGCGCGGGCGTCGATGACGATCGTCAGATCGTCACCGTGTCGGCGGGTCTCGAAAGTGCAGAAGGCGTAACTTAATTGGACGAATCGCACAGCGACATCGATCGCCTCGCCCAAGGTCGGGCTGGTCAGGATGGCGAATCCCCACAGCCCGAACGCCGTGACCGGGTACCGGGCCGCCGCCTGCAGGCCGAGGCCGGGCTGATCACCCAACGCGGCAACGATATTGGTGATGGCCCTGAGCTCCTGCTGCGCGGTGACCTCGGCATCGGGAACGCGAATCGCCGCGGCCGGGATCCTGGTGCCGGCGAGGCATTGCTGCGCGGTCAAGCCGAAGTCGGCGGCCCAGTCGAGCATCACCGTCAAGCTCGCGGCAGACCGCTTGGAGTGCAGGTCAAGCGTCGTCATCGGTCGCGCAATCGCTCGCGGTACTCGCGGGGCCCGACGCCCTTCCACCGGCGGAACGCCTGCGTGAAGCTGGAGGTCTGCGAATAACCGAGGCGGTCGGCTATTTCGGCAACCGGCATCCCGCTCGCGACCAGTTCCTCGGCGAGTGCCTCACGGGTTTCCTCCTGCAGATCGCGCAGCGACACCCCCTCCTGAGCGAGGTGCCGGCGTAGCGTGCGCGCGCTGACAGTCAGCTGCCGCGCGGCCTCGTCGAGTGTCAGCACGGGCGCCGGACTCGACAGCATCATGTCGCGCAGGAGGCCCGCGACACCGGCACGTGCAGACCGCTGTCGCAGCAGTTCGACGGCTTGCTTCTCGGCCATCGAGCGCGCGTACTGGTTCGCCTGGGGCAGTGGTTTGTTCAACGCGTCGAGGCTCACGATGAGGCAGTTCTGCGGTGCGCCGAAGTCGGGCTCGACGCCGAAGATGTCGACGTACTTCCGCACGATGTCATCCGCGGGCCGCTCGGTGGTGTACGCGACCTGCAGCTGGGCGTCCGATGACATGAGCAGGTCACGCTGCAGCGTCTGGATACCGGTGCTGTCGCGCTCGACGGCGAACTGACGCAGGTCGGACGGCAGGTGGGACGGGTCGAGGATCAGCCGGCCGTAGCCGTCCGTCATGTCGGGCGACACCGTGAGCCGGCACAGACAGAAACTGAGCGCAGCCAGCGATACGCCCACCTGCATCGCCTCGCCCAACGTGCGCGAGCTCATCAACGCCAGGCCCCAGATTCCGGGCGAGGCCGCATGGCAGCGCAGCCCGGCTTCGATGCCGAGGCCGGGGACATCAAGGGCAGCAAGCATATTGGTGATGATCTGGATCTCGTCGCGCAGATGCACTTCGGCGTCCAGGTCATCGAGGGCGGAGCGGGTCAGCGACGTGCCATGCAGTGACGCGGTGGCGGGCATTCCGTGTTCGGTCGCGAGATCGACGAGCAGAGCCACCCCCGCCGGTGAGCGGAGAACATCGTGCGTACTCACATGCTCCTCATTCGGCCGAATCCGGTTTCTGTCACCCTGCGGTACCGAGCCTAGGGGCCGAGCCGTCTCACGCAATAGGTGATGAATGGCCAACAAGTTGTGAGAAGTGGCCAACTCGTAGCGCCGCATTCCCGCCTGCGGAATTCTTGCCCTATGACCAAGCGCATCCTGAACGTCGTCACCAACGTCTCGCACTACGAGGACCCGTCCGAGCCGACCGGCCTGTGGTTGTCGGAGCTGACGCATGCCTACCACGTCTTCGCCGAGGCCGGCTACGAGCAGACCATCGTCAGCCCCCAGGGTGGGCTCTCGCCGCTGGAGCCGCGGTCGCTGAAGTTCCCCAACTTCGACAAGAGCGCCAAAGCCTGGAAAGCCGAGGCCGCCAAGATGGCGCTGCTGGCCGACACCGCCGCGCCGGCGGACATCGACTCGGCGGATTTCGACGCCATCTACTTCACCGGCGGCCACGCGGTGATGTTCGACTTCCCGGACAGTGAAGGACTGCAACGTATCTCGCGGGAAATCTTCGAACGCGGGGGAGTCGTGTCCTCTGTCTGCCACGGCTACGCCGGGCTGCTGAACACCACGCTTTCGGACGGCTCGCTGCTCGTGGCGGGCCGCAAACTCACCGGCTTCTCCTGGACCGAGGAAGTCGTGGCCCGCGTCGACAAGCTGGTGCCCTACAACGTCGAAGAAGAAATGAAGAAGCGCGGCGCACTCTACGAAAAGGGGCTCATTCCCTTTGCTTCGTACGTCGTTGCCGACGGTCGCCTCGTCACCGGGCAGAACCCCGGCTCCGCGAAAGCCACGGCCAAGAAGGTCGTCGAAGTCCTCGGGCGCGGCTAGTTTCCCTCCGAGCCGGGCAGATTCGGGTCGAGGGTGCGCACAGATCGTCAGATCCATGGTTGAGAGGCGCTGATCGCACAGTCGCGGCCAGATACCCGGTCGCGCCGAAAACGATGATCTGGTTGGTCATCTCGGCTCGCAGATCACGACCGGTATGTCCCGGCTGGTCCGTCGTTGGTAGTCGGCGTAGCCCCGGTAGGCGGATACGATCTTCGGCCACAGCTCGGCCTTTTCTGCGGCTGTTGCGGTGCGCGCAGACATCTGCCGGCGCTGTCCGTCCATCACGATCTCGCACTCGGGGTTGGCCTGGAGGTTGCGGTACCAGTCCGGGTTGCGGTCGTCGCCGCCCTTGGAGGCGACGAGCACGACCTGACGCGAATTGTGCACGGGCGACGTCAGATAGCAGGACCGCGGCAGCCCGGATTTGCGACCTGTCGTATGCAGCTCCACCAGCGCCATGCCGAAGGGCTTGGCCAACAGCCTGTTTCCGCTGAGGGTCAGGATCAGCCGGTGTGCGCGGTTCATGAGCTTGGCACCGGCGTCACTCAACGTGTTGCTGTTCATTTGACGCCCGGGAGCCGGCGCAGCAGGCGGATGCCTTGTGTCATGACACGGGCGTAGGTACCCGCGCCGAGCCAGGCCGGTGCACCGACGGGCAACAGCCGCTCGACGGCGATCGTCTGGGACTCGGTGTATTTGAGGATGCCGTGCTCGCCGTGGCGGCGGCCCATGCCGGAGGCCTTCATGCCGCCCATCGGTGCGTCGACCGATGCCCACGCGGCGGCGTAGGCGTCGTTGACATTGACGGTGCCCGCCTGCAGTTTGGCGGCCACGGCCCGCCCGCGTTTCGGATTCGACGTCCACACACTGAAGTTCAGGCCGTACGGGCTGTCGTTGGCCTTGTCGATGGCCTCGGCCTCGCTCTCTACCCGGTAGAGAGACACCAGCGGTCCGAAGGTCTCGTCGGCGTACACCATCATGCCGTCATGTACGCCGGTCAGGATGGTCGGTTCGTAGAAGTACGGCCCGAGGTCGGGACGGGCGCGGCCGCCGGCGAGGACGACCGCGCCGTTGTCCACCGCGTCAGCGACGTGACGGGTCACCGTCGTCAGCTGCTTCTCGGAGATCAGCGAGCCCATGTCGGCTGAATAGTCCAGGGCGCCGGAAAGTTTCATCTTCTTGGTGGCGGCGGCAAACCGGGTGGTGAAGCTGTCCCACAACGCCGCCGGCACATAGATGCGTTCGATCGAGATGCACAACTGACCGGTGTTCGAGAAGCAGGCCCGGATCGCGCCGTCGACGGCCTTGTCCACGTCGGCGTCGTCGAGGATCAGCAGCGCGTTCTTGCCACCCAGTTCCATCGAACAGTCGATCAGCCGCTCGCCTGCCTGCGCGGCGACCGTGCGGCCGACCGCGGTCGAGCCGGTGAACATCAGAAAGTCGGACTGTTCGATGATCGACGTGCCCAACTCGGCACCCGAGCCCGTCACCACCTGCACCAAACCCTGTGGCATACCGGCCTCTTCGAGCAGCCGCACCGCCCAGAGCGTGGCGAACGGCGTCTGCTGGTCCGGTTTGGTGAGCACCGCGTTCCCCGCGACGATCGCGGGCAGGGCGTCGCTGATGCCCAGCGTCAGCGGATAGTTCCACGGCGAGATGACGCCGACCAGGCCTTTCGGATGGTGCAGTTCCCACACCTGGGTGAGGGCCAACTGCGCGCCCTGCCGCCGCTTCGGTTTGAGGTAGTCGGCAGCGGTGTTGGCGTAATAACGCGACACCATGGCGACGTCGATGATCTCTTCGAAGGCGTGGCGCCGTGCCTTGCCGTTCTCGAGCTGAATGAGGTCGAGCACTTCGTCCTGACGGTCCAGCACCAGATCGTGGAAGCGCAGCAGCATGGCCGCGCGGTCCTCGACGGGCGTTGCGGCCCATGCGGGCTGGACCGCGCGGGCCCGTTCGGCAGCCGCCGCGACGTCGGCAGGCGTGCACCGCGGGACATCCGCGAGTATCTGACCGGTCATCGAGTTGAGGACTTCGAGACGGGAGCCGGGGTCGATTGCCTGTACCCGGCCGGCCAGGTTCCGCAGCAGCGCGGCGCGGGGGCCGGCCACGGGCGGAGACGCGAATGTCGTCATGGTGTCTTCTCCTGCAGTGCGGTGCGCAGCGTGTCCTGCGCGAGTTTGATTGCGGCAGTGGCCGCGTGGGTTGAACGGAGCGCGTTGAGCATCATGAAGTCGTGGATGATGCCGCCGAACCGCACCTGCACGACAGGCACACCGGCCTCGCGCAGTTTCGCGGCGTAGGCCTCGCCGCCGTCGCGCAGGACGTCGGCCTCGGCGGTGATCACCAGAGCCGGTGGTAGGCCTTCGAGCTGCTCGACGGTGGCACGCAACGGTGACGCGTAGATCTCATCGCGTTGCGCGTCGTTCTCGGTGTACTGATCCCAGAACCACTTCATGCCCTCGCGGCTCAGGAAGTAGTGTTCGGCGAACTGGTGATACGACGGCGTGTCGAAGTCCGCCGCGGTGACGGGGTAGAGCAGCACCTGGTGGCAGATCGTCACGTCGCCCCGGTCCTTGGCCATGAGCGTGAGCACGGCGGCCATGTCGCCACCCACCGAATCGCCGGACACCGCGAATCGCGAAGAATCCAAACCTTTTTCGGCGCCGTGGGCGAAGACCCATTGTGCGGCGGCGTAGTTCTGCTCGATGGCGGTCGGATACTTGGCCTCGGGGGACAGGTCGTACTCGGGGAACACCACGGCGGCGTCGGCGCCGACGGCCAGTTCCCGGACCAGGCGGTCGTGCGTGTGGGCGTTGCCGAATACCCAGCCCGCGCCATGGATGTAGAAGATCACCGGCAGGGGGCCGGTGGTCCCGGCGGGCTTGACGATGCGGACCTGCACCGAGCCCGTGGGTCCACCCTCGACGGTGATCCACTCGTCGTCGACGTCGGGCATCTGGACTGCGCCGGACTGCACCTCGTCGACCGTCTTGCGGCCTTCGGCCGGCGGCAGCTGGTAGAGGAATGGCGGTGTGTCGGTGGCCTGGCAGAAGGCGAGCGCCTCGGGCTCGAGCACCGGCTTGATGTCGGTCATGGTTGTCTCCTCATGCTCACGGGGTGGAACTGCTCAACGAGGTGGGACCTGTTCGATAGTTGTCCACTTGCCGGCCCGTGACACCTGTTTGGCCACTTATCACAAGTTATTGGCCATCCGACACCTGTGGACCGTGGCCGACTGCTGTCAGCCTTGAGCTGTCAATCCCTACGAAGGACGAGGTCCATCACCATGGCTACGCAACTCACCGAGGTCGAATTCGCCGGCCAGACCGTCGAGGTGCCGAAGGGCGGTTACTACGACCGCTACCGCTCGAACCCGAATCTGGACGAGGTGGCACAAGACCCCGCGGTAGGCAACATCGACTGGTTCCGGCGCATCCCGAAGGTTCAGGTCGACTCACGGGTGGGGCCGTTGTGGGCGCCGAACTTCTACTACCGCGCCAGCATCGTTCAGGCGAATCTGCTTGCGCCGCTGGACCGTTTGGCCGCGATGCTCCCCGCCCCGCTGGAGCCATTGCGCGCCGTGCCCGGTTACGGCATCGCCGCGCTGACGTTCTTCTCGTACGCGGTGTGCGACAACGATCCCTACGATGAGGTGTCCGTTGCCGCCGTCATTCGCAAGCCCGGAGACCACGGCGTGGTGTCGGGCCTGCTGCCCGAACTCG
Organism: Mycobacterium sp. SMC-17; assembly: GCF_045310915.1. Taxonomy (NCBI): domain Bacteria; kingdom Bacillati; phylum Actinomycetota; class Actinomycetes; order Mycobacteriales; family Mycobacteriaceae; genus Mycobacterium; species Mycobacterium sp. SMC-17. The sequence goes on from NZ_JBJIAK010000058.1 coordinate 11,060, forward strand.
AACTGCTGAATGCCCTGCGGCGCAGGAACTTCTACGCGCACGTGCTGGCGCTACCGGTCACCACCGAGATCGCCCGGGTTCGCGGAGTCAACGGTTACCAGCTGCCGAAGTGGCGCACCGACATCAGCGTCGACATCAGTGACGCCGTGCACGCCGAGATCGACGGGCCCACAGGGAAACCCGATGTGACGCTGCACGCGCCGCTGCCCGAGTTCACCGACGTGCCGTCGCAGTCCCGCATGGGTACCAACACCATGATCCATCTGGTCGACGGCCAGTGGCGCCAGACGTCGGTGCAGTCCAACACGCTGTCGTACGCGCAGCGCAGCTTCCCTCGCGACGTGACCATCGCCCGTAACGGCGGCCCGCTCAGCGACCTGCTCGACGGGCTCGGCGCGTCCCGGGTCCTGAGCCTGGACATCGCCAAGGATGCGCAGTTGGTCCTGAACTTGCCGCGGCCGCTGAACGCCTTCGGCTGAGCGGGTACCTGGACGCGTTATCAGAGGTGATGTCGCAGAAGGGATTTCCGGCATCATCCAGAACTCCGTCGACATCGGCCGGCACGCGGTCGAGAAGCTGAGGGCGGCCGTCGCCGGCGATGGTGCCGATAGTGACGCCGAAGCGTGATCCGGATTTCCAGCGAATGGCCGCGGGTCGGGGATAGGGTGCGGGCGGCGACGCGGCCCAGCGGCCTGTGCGGGGTCGGCGCCATACCGACAATGGCCGGCGAGCCCCGGGAAGGACGGACGATGAAGGTTCTGGTGACCGGGGGGACGGGCTTTGTCGGAGCGCATATCGTTGCCGTGCTGATCCGTGACGGACACGATGTGCGGATGCTGGTTCGGCGGGCGGAGCAGGTGCCGATATCACTTGAACCGCTGGGTGTTTCGGTCGACGACATCGTCGTCGGTGATGTGCTGGACCGCGAGGTGGTGGCTGCCGGACTCGACGGTGTCGACGCCGTCGTCCACGCGGCCGCCGTGTTCAGTCTCGACGCGCGCCGAGCCGCCGAGATCACCCGGACCAACCTGCGCGCAACGGAATTGGTCGTGGGCGGTGCGGTGGAACGCGGCCTGGATCCCATCGTGCACATTTCGTCGACAGTGGCCCTCACGTGTCGCGACGGCGGCGGACCCGACCTGCCGCTGGGCGACGTCGGCCTGCCGTACGCCAAGTCGAAACGTGATTCAGAGGTACAGATTCGAGCATTCCAGTCGGGCGGGGCTCCCGTGGTGTCGGTGTACCCCGGTGGCGTGTTGGGACCGCACGATCCGTATCTGGGGACTCAGGTCGAGCTGTTCACCTGGATCGTGAAGGGCTGGCTTCCCGTGTGGCCGAGGGGCGGTGCCCACTACGTCGACGTCCGCGATGTCGCCGATGTCGTTGCCGCATGCATGGTGCGGGGCAACGGACCGCGTCGCTATGTGGTGCCCGGCCATCACCTGACCGGGGACCTGATGCACGGCACGCTGCACAAGATCACCGGACGCTGGCTGCCATTCGTGACGACGCCGTCCATCGTGGCCAAGCCCTTCAGCCGTTTCGTGGAACTGCTCAACAAGGTGCTGCCGGACGACATTCACCTCCCCGCGGACGTCGAGACCGTCGAGCTCGCCGAGCGGGACACCCGCTTCGACACGTCGCCCACCACGGAGGACCTCGGCGTCGTCGCGCGGCCGTTCGAGGAAACCGCCCGCGACACCCTGCTGTGGCTCATCGAAATCGGTGCGCTGCCAAGCAGATACGCCGGCAATCTGCGCTGAGCTACGTTTTCGCGGCTGTGGCGGCAGCGGCTGCCCGGTCGGTGAGCAGGTCGTAGATCGGTCGCGAGCCGAGTGCGATGGCGACCAATAGCGCCGTCGCACAGGCACCGAGCATCGGGGGCAGCTGGTTCGCGCTGCCCGTGAGTTCGGTGGCGAGGATGAGGCCCGTCACCGGCGCCTGGACGGTGGCGGTGAAGAACGCTGCCATGCCGATGAGGGCAAGGGCCGCCGGAGCAGGCGCCGATTGTGGCGCGACATGGGTCGCGATCAGGCCGACGATCAGTCCGACATCGGCGCCGAGGACGAGCATCGGTGCGAACAGGCCGCCCGGTGTACCCGCGGCATACGAGACCACGCCCAGGACGAAACGCAGCACCAGCACCGCCGTGACGGCACCGATGGCGCCGTGGCCCAGCAGCGCTTCCTGGGTGAGGTGGTCGCCGCCACCTGCGAGGTTGGGGGAGTACCAGACCAGCACACCGACGCCGGCGCCGATGAGTGCGGCACGGACCTCGACCGGCCAGCGGCTGGTATCGGCGGTGCGCAGGCCGAACATGATGGCTTTGTTGTAGAGCACCCCCAGGACTCCGGTGAGCACGCCGACGGCCAGTATCCACCCGGAGTCGGCCAGCGCCGGATCGGCCAGGGCCGGCACCTCGAATTCACTGCCCGAGCGGACGAATGGGTAGGCCGCCATGAACCCGGACGCCGAGGCGACCAGCGTGGCGACGGTGGTGCGCGGGTCGAAGCGCTTGACGAGCTCCTCCAGGACGAACACCCCGCCGGCGATCGGCGCGTTGAACGCGGTCGCCAGGCCGGCGGCCGCACCGGCGGCGGCGAGGATGCGCAGATCCGCTTGGGGACGGCGGGTCGCCGAGGCGACGATGACGGCGATGGAACCGCCCATCTGCACCGACGGCCCTTCGCGGCCGAGGGCGAGGCCCGAGCCGAGGGCCAGCAGTCCACCGACGTACTTGACCGGCAGGATTCGGAACCGGCCCGGTTCGGCGCGGCCGGCGACCACTGCCTCGACGCGCGGAATACCGCTGCCCTCGGCGAACGGTTCGACGCGGCGGACCAGCGACGCGGCCAGCGCGGTGCAGGCGGCACAGATGGCGACGACGACGATGGGGCCCCACCAACTTTCGTGAGACCACTGCGACAACGAGGCGCGCCACTGTGTCGCGTAATCGAGCAGCACGCGGAAGCTGCCCGCCGCCAGACCGGTCAACGCACCGACGACGGCTGCCGCGAGGACGAACCCGATGACGTTGCCGGCGCGTCCCTTATCCATCAGAGCCCACCGCGGGCGACCAACTGCGCGGCGATGACGTTGCGCTGGATTTCGTTGGTGCCTTCGCCGACGATCATCAGCGGGGCGTCGCGGAAGTAGCGTTCGACGTCGTATTCGGTGGAATAGCCGTAGCCACCGTGGATCCGGACGGCATTGAGCGCGATCTCCATGGCGATCTCGGATGCGAACAGCTTGGCCATGCCGGCTTCCATGTCGCAGCGTTCGCCGCTGTCGTAGCGCTCGGCGGCATACCGCGTCAGCTGGCGCGCCGCGGTGAGTTTGGTGGCCATGTCCGCCAGGTAGTTGCCGACGGACTGGTGCTTCCAGATCGGCTGCCCGAAGCTCTCGCGTTCCTGCGCGTAGTCGAGTGCGTCCTCCAACGCCGCGGTCGCGACGCCGAGCGCACGCGAGGCCACCTGAATCCGGCCTGTCTCAAGGCCTTTCATCATCTGGCCGAAGCCCTTGCCGGGCTCGCCCCCGAGGATCGACGACGCGGGCGTGCGGTAGCCGTCGAACGTCAGCTCGCAGGATTCGACACCCTTGTAGCCCAGCTTGGGCAGATCGCGTGACACCGTCAGCCCGGGACCGTGTTCGACGAGCACCACCGAAATGCCTTTGTGCCGTGGCTCGGCGGACGGGTCGGTCTTGCACAGCAGTGCGATCAGCCCCGAGCGGCGCGCGTTGCTGATCCATGTCTTGGATCCGTTGATCACCAGGTCGGTGCCGTCCCGGCGGGCAGTGGTCGACATGTTCTGCAGATCCGAGCCGCCGCCCGGTTCGGTCAGCGCCATGGTCGCGCGCAGTTCACCGGTGGCCATGCGCGGCAGGTACGTCTGCTTCTGTTCGTCGGTGCCGAACAGGCCGATCAGCTTGGCCACCACGGTGTGACCGCCCATGGCGCCGGCCAGGCTCATCCATCCGCGTGAGAGTTCCTGCGTCACTTCGACATAACACGGCATCGACACCGGGGAACCGCCATACTCGTCGGGGATCGCGAGCCCGTAGATGCCGATCTGCTTCATCTGTTCGATCCACGCCTCGGGGTAGGTGTTGGCGTGTTCGACATCGCGCACCGTGGGCTTGACGTCGCGGTCGATGAACGCGCGCACGGTCGCGACGAGCAGGGCCTCTTCGTCGGTCAGGTGAGTGGACACGGGCACTACCTTGCCAGGGCGGTGCCGCTCTCGAAGCAGGTCGGTCTAGGCGAGTTTCCGGTGCGCAGCCTGCTCCACGAAGAGTGGGATGAAGTCCCGCACCGCGTGATCGTGGAAATCGGCGTGTATCCGGCGGACAACGGCCCGCACCGTCCGGGGGTCGATGTTCGGGTAGGTGATGGTCAGTTGCGCCACCAGCGCGTCGATGGCGGCGTATTCGGTGGCCCGCGCGGTGGTGGGATCGACCTCGGCCTCGACGTCGTTCTCGGTTCCGCCGGTGCCCTGATGTTCGATCGCGAACGCGTCGTACGCCGCGATGACGCGCTCGGGCGTGGCGTCCGGGTGCTCGCGGGCCAGCGCGTCGAGCGCAATCCAGCAGGTCGGGCCCAGAATCGTGGTGGGTGGCGGCCGGTCTCCCCGCGTGATGGCCGCGGTGAGCAGATCCCGGAAGGTCTGCTCGGCGAGGCTCGTGGGTTCTTCGGACATGCCAGCGACTGTACGGATCGTTGGTTACCGCCAGGCGACGCGCACGTGAGATCGACTTTTCGCCCCACGGGGTGGGACACGTGCCGCCAGCGGCCGGTGGTCCCGCACACAATCGGCGGCGCCCGTCAACGAAGGAGCGCGAATGTACCTGCACATCGACCCCACCGGAATCCCACCAGTCGTCGAGGTGCGTGAACCGGACGACTTCACGGCCTTCAAGGTGGTCATCGAGGTACCCGAGCACGCCTGGATCGCGCCGGACGTGCTGACCGACCTGGCCGGCCGGGGCGATGACGACCAATGGCGGCAGAACCTGGCCGGCATGCTGGCATACGCCGCGAGCAAGGGCTGGTGCGACGACGCCGGACGGGTCCGGGCCCACGTCGAGGTGACTAGCGCAGCACCGCACCGGGGTTGAGAATGCCCTGCGGATCCAGCGCGTCTTTGATGCGCCGCGTCAGGGCAATGGCGTCGTCGCCCAGCTGAGCGGGTAGCCAGTCCCGCTTCAGCCGTCCGACGCCATGTTCGCCGGTGATGGTGCCGCCGAGCCCGATGGCCAGCTCCATGATGCGGGCGAACGCGCGCTGGGCGCGGTCGGTGGCGTCGGGGTCGGTGGGGTCGTACACGATGATCGGATGGGTGTTGCCGTCGCCGGCGTGCGCCACCATGTAGATCTGCACGTCGCAGGTATCGGCGATGTCCTCGACCCCCGTGACCAACGCGGGAAGTTGCGGTATCGGGACGCCCACGTCCTCGAGCAATAAGCTGCCGAGCTTCTCGACCGCGCCGAACATGCCGCGGCGGGCGGCGGTGAACGCGGCGCCCTCGGCCGGATCATCGGTGGCGAAAACCTCGGTGGCGCCGCACTTCTCGCAGTTGCGCACGATCGTCGCCACTTCTTCCGCCGCGGCCCCCGGCGCGTCGGACTGCATCAACAACATCGCCCGGGCAGACCGGTCCAGGCCCATCCGCATGTGGTCCTCGGCGGCGTTGATGCTCGCGTGATCCATGAATTCCAGCATGGCCGGCCGGATTTCACCGGTGATGGCGACCACGGCGTTGGCGGCATCCTCGACGGAGTCGAACAAAGCCACCACGGTCGACGCGGGCGGTTGAGCCGGGATCAACCGCAGCGTCAGCTCGGTGATAACCCCCAGAATCCCCTCGGACCCGATGAACAGTTTCGTCAACGACAGTCCCGCAACGTCTTTCAGTAACGGACCACCCAGCCGCAATGCCGTGCCGTCGGCCAGCACGACCTCCATGCCGAGCACGTAATCACCGGTGACGCCGTACTTCACGCAGCACAGGCCGCCCGCGTTGGTCGCGGCATTGCCGCCGATCGACGAGATGTCGATGGACGACGGGTCCGGCGGATACCACAGACCGTGTTCGGCAGCCGCGCGCTTGACCTCGGTGTTGGTCAGGCCCGGCTGCACCACGGCTGTCCGGGTGGCCGGATCGATCCGGATGTCCCGCATCCGTTCGGTGCTGAGCACCACGGATCCGTCGACGGCGTCGGCCCCGCCGGACAGGCCCGATCCGGCGCCGCGCGGTACCACGGCGACGCGGTGTTCGGCGGCCCACCGCAGCACCTGCTGCACGTCAGCGGTACCGGCGGGGCGCACCACGGCGATGGGGGTGCCGGCGTTCGGGTCGGCTGCCGAATCTCGGCGGTAGCGCTCGATGATGTCGGGATCGGTGATCAGCGCGCCGTCGGGCAGGGCATCGGCCAGACGGTTCAGTGCGGCGGCGTGCATCGTCGGACTGTATCGAGACCGCGGTCGTCATGGACCGGACTGGTCCGCTGGGCGGATTTGTCGACGTTGCCTGCGCCCGCACCCCCGCGGGCCTACGATTTGCCCGTGTTGCTCACCGAGGGTCAGGTTTTCGCCGGTTACACCATCCGGCGGAAACTGGGCGCGGGCGGGATGGGCAGCGTGTACCTCGCTTCGCATCCGCGGCTGCCGCGACTGGACGCCGTGAAGGTGCTGTCGGCCGATCTGACGTCGGATCCCGACTACGGACCGCGATTCCTGCGCGAGGCGGACCTGGTGTCCACGCTGTCGCACCCCAACATCCTCGGCGTCCACGACCGGGGCGAGTGCGACGGCCAGCTCTGGATTTCGATGGATTATGTGGCCGGGACCGATGCCGCGCAGCTGTTGCGTGAGCACTATCCCACCGGCATGCCGCCCGAGGTGGCGCTGCCGATCATCCAGGCCGTGGCGTCGGCGCTCGATCACGCGCACCGGCGGGGCCTGCTGCACCGGGATGTGAAGCCGGCCAACATCTTGCTGGACGCCGAGACATCTCGCATCTACCTCGCCGACTTCGGGATCGCCCGGCCGATGAACGACTCGGCGGGGCTCACCGCGACCAACATGGCGGTGGGGACGGTCGCATACGCGGCGCCGGAGCAGCTCCGGGGCGAGGGGATGGACGGCCGGACCGATCAATATGCGTTGGCCTGCACGGCATTCCAGCTTCTGACCGGGAATCCGCCGTACGCCGACAGCAATCCGGCGGTGGTCATCACCAAACACGTCACCGCGCCGGCGCCGTCCCTGGGGGAGCATCGGCCCGAACTCCGCGGCCTGGATCCGGTACTGGCCCGGGCCATGTCGAAGACACCCGCAGCGCGCTTCGCCAGCTGCGGTGAGTTCGCGCACGCCCTCGAACAGCAGTCGCGCCAACCGATGACGATGGTGCCCAACGATTTTCGCAACCAGCCCACCATGGCCGCGCCGGTGCCGCCGCCCACCCGACACGCACCGCCGTACCAGAACCCGTCCACCCAGTTTGCCCCGCCGCCGACGCGGTCGTCACGATCCGGCGCGCTCATCGCGGTCCTGGCGGTGGTCGCCCTACTGGTCGTCGCCGGTGTGGTGTTCGCCGGAGTGCAGCTGCTGGGACGAGACGATCGTCCCAGCGCGCAACCGGCGGCCCCGAGCCCGGCGGCCACCGCGGCAGGCACCGGTTTCAGCGGCAGGTACCGCGCCGAATACGGTCCGGCGACCGATCTGCAGGGCACGGCGATCCCGGGCGGGCCGGCGATCACTGGTCAGTGGGACGTGCGGTCATCGTGCGGTGCCAACGGGTGCATAGCCAATGCGTCGTACACCGGCAAGAGCGCCGTGCCCGTGGTGTCGAACATGACGTTCGACCAGATATCCGGTGAGTGGGTCGCCGTCGGGACCGGGGCCGTGAAATGTACCGACGCGCCCGACGAGGCGCCGACAGAGGTGTGGGTGGTCTTCACCTTGACGCCCAGGCCCGACGGCACCTTGGCAGGTGAGACCACGCGAAACGCCGTCAACGGGTGCAGCAGCGTCAAACGGACCGTCACGTTCACCCGCACCGGTGACGGCGAGTTGGGCAGCGTCGCCGACCCCGCCGGCCTACCGCCACGCACCACCTCGCCGGCCTCGACATTGCACGGCCGCTACCACGAGAACATCGTGTACGCGGTCGGCGGTTTCGCCCCCGGTGCGCCGGATCTGCAGGTGCGTACGCAGTGCCTGCGCACGGGGGACCGCTGTATCAGTGCGTTCCACGCGATGGACGGTGTGGTCACGTTGATCTTCGCCGGCGGCAAGTGGACGCGTACCGAGGAGGGCACCGTCCCGTGCGCGCTCGGTGGGACCACGCACGTCAAGATCACCGCGGAATATCCGCTGCCGACCGATCTTCAGGATCCGATCCCGGCGCTCGAGGGTCGAGGCATCAACACGTCGACCGGCGGCGAATGCAAGGGTGGCGATTTCACCGACAAGTTCATGCGCACCGGAGACTGACAGCGCCGGCCCGAAAGCGCGGATCGGACAGCGGACCGAGGCCGACCGATTTAAGCTGACCACCAGCGATTTCGCCCAGATCATCCGGGCGCTGCGTGGTGACGAGTTCTCGGGGAGCTGACCATGGCTGAGCCGCCGGTGATCGAGATCCGCGAATGGGGCCGGCCGGCCCGCCGTATGACGCTCAGCAGGCCGGTGCAGTTCGGCCGCGAGTGTGATGGCATCAACCTCGCCGACAGTGAGGTGTCCCGCCGGCATCTGCGCCTGGTTCCCACCCCGACCGCCCTGTCGGTCGTCGACCTCGGCAGCAGTAACGGCAGCACCGTCAACGGGGTGCTGCTGACCGGACGGGGCACGCTGTCGACCGGCGACGTGATCCGCTTGGGCCGCACCGAGATACTCGTCATCCACGCCCCGAAGCTGTCGAGTGGGGAGCCGGCGCCGGTCGCCGCGGCCGCCCACGACCCCACGCGGACCATGCAGGTGATCAAGCTCGTCGACGTCCCGGTCCCGGCGGCCGCGGCGGTGGCGGTCCGGCCGGCGGGGCTGCGGCTCGCTGAGCGCGCCCTGGGCATCGATCCGACCGGGACTCGGGACCTGTTCCCGTCGTATACCGAACTGCCGCACAAGATTTCGCGCCGGACATGGCTCGGGATCCGGGTCGTCAGCGTACTGGCGTATCTCGCGGTGGTGGTGACACTGTTCGTCCGGCCGGCCGCGGGACTGTTCGTCTTCTTCCGCGTCATCGTGCCGCTGTGGCCGGCGTTGTTCTTCATCGCGCCAGGTGTGTGGCGCAACATCTGCCCACTGTCGGCGTCGAATCAACTGCCCCGGGTGGCCGGATTCAGCCGGGCCGCCACCGCGCCCGGCTGGTGGACGCGCAACAGCTTCCTGATCGCCGCCGGCCTGTTCTTCGGTATCGCGGGAGCGCGGCTGGCCGGCCTGGACCGCAGCGGACCGGCGATGGGCGTGGTGCTGGCCGTCATCATCGCGTCGGCGTTCGCCGGTGGGTTTCTGCTCAAAGGCAAGAGCGGCTGGTGTTCCAGCATCTGCCCGCTGCTGCCGCTGCAGCGCACGTACGGGCAGACGCCGTACGTCACCTCGCCGAACAGTCACTGTGAGTCCTGTCTGGGCTGCGCGAAGAACTGTTACGACTTCAAGCCCCGGGCCGCCTGGCAGGCCGACATGGCCGACCCCGAACCACGCTGGAGTGCGCCGCGCGTCCTGTTCGCGGCCGCGTTACCGGGATTCATCACCGGGTTCTTCACCGTGCATGCCCAGCAGGGCGGCACGACGACCGAAAAGTACGGTGTGCTGGCGCTTTTCGTGTTGGTGAGCGTGGGGCTTTGCTATGTGCTGCAGGCCGTCACGCCGCTGAGCCAAGCCATGGTGACCGCGATCTTCGCCGCGGTGGCGATCAACGCCTACTACTGGTTCTCCGGTCCCATCATCGCCGACTCGGTACGACAGATCACCGGTCTCGACGCCCCCTGGTTGCGATGGCTGATCACCTCGGCGATCGCTCTGCTGACGCTGTGGTGGCTGGCCCGAACCCGGGTCAGCGAATTGCAGTTCGCCTATGTCACCGGAGCGCGGGCCGAACCGGTGCTGCTGAACCAGCCGAAGGTGCCGGCGCGCGTGGACGGCGCCGGCGGCGAAACCGCCGCGGTGCGAGTGCGTTTCGAATCAGATGCCGAGCCCGTCGGGGCCGACATCGGCATGAGTCTGCTCGACGTCGCGGAAAGCAGTGGACAGCCGATCGAGGCGGGCTGCCGCATGGGGGTGTGCGGCGCCGATCCCGTGTCGATCGTCGCCGGCATGAGCTGTCTGTCACCGGCAGAGGCCGACGAGCTCAAGACGCTGAACCGGTTGGGTCTGGGCAAGTCCAGCCGGATGGCGTGCTGCGCCCGGATTCAAGGCGGTGACGTCACGGTGTCGCTGACACCCGAACGTGCCGACACCACCGCGAGTAGGCCCGTCAGCTACGACCGGTCGATCGTCAGCATCGTGGTGATCGGCAACGGCATCGCCGGAGTGACGGCCGCGGACTTCCTGCGCCGCGGCCACCCCGACTGCGAAATCCATCTGGTCGGAGCCGAACCGCACGGTCTGTACAACCGCATGGGCATCTCGCGCCTGGTGTACGGCCGGTCGGCGATGCAGGGGCTGTACCTGCTGCCCGAACAGTGGTACGACGACCACGGTGTCACCGCCTGGTTGAACACGTGGGCGTCCGGTATCCATCTGCGTTCGCGGGTGGTGCGGTTGGGCACCGGCGAGACGCTGCCCTATGACCGGCTGATCCTGGCGATGGGGTCCAGCGCCGCAGTCCCTGACATTCCCGGACTGAACCGTCCGGGAAGCGTCGTGCTGCGCTCGGCTGCCGACGCGACGCGGATCCGCGCGTACGTGCAGGAACGGCGGGCCCGGCACGCAGTGGTGGCCGGCGGTGGGCTGCTGGGGCTCGAGGCGGCGTACTGCCTGCATCAGCTCGGGCTGCACGTGACCGTGCTCGAACGCGGCACCCGGCTGTTGAGCAAGCAGATCGACGCGCGCTGCTCGCAGCTGGTGGCCGAGCATTTCGCCCGCGCCGGAATCACCATCGCGCACAAGGCGGAAACCGCGGAGGTGCGCGGCGACCCGGCCGTCACGGGCGCGCGGTTCAAGGACGGCCGAATCCTGTCGTGCGAGCTGTTCCTGACCGCCACCGGTATCCGGCCAAACATCGAATTGGCCAGGGACGCAGGACTTCCCGTCAACAAAGGCGTACTGGTCGACGACCGCATGCAGACCCGAGTGCCCGGCGTTTACGCCGCGGGCGACGTGGCCGAGCACGGCGGCCGGGTGCTCGGCCTGTGGCCGGTGGCCACCGAACAGGCCGAGGCGGCGGCGGTCAACGCACTCGGCGGCGACCGGACCGTGCCGGTCGAGACCCCGCCGACCATCCTCAAAGGCGTTGAACTGGAGCTGTTTTCGATCGGTCCGGTGGACCCTGGCCCGGGTGACGAGGTGGTGGTCATCGACCGGCCGGCGGTGCCGTCCTATCGCCGGCTGGTGGTGTCGAAGGGCCGCGCGGTCGGGGCGACGGTGCTGGGGCACCATCCGGCCGACCTCGCGGCCGCCCAGAAAGCGGTCCGCGAGCAGCGACGTGTCGGTCCGGTGGCACTGGGGACGCTGCGGACGGGGAACTGGGACATCCTGTCCGACGCCGACAAACTCGCCTACTGACTCTGGGCCGGCACCTGGTAGGTGAAGATCTTCTGACCGATCCGCAGGTAGCAGCCGGGTAGCAACTCGACGGGCTGGTCGCCGATCTGCGTCCAGGTCTGGTCTCCCGGCGACGCGATGTGGGTACCGCCGACGGTCTGCGCGTCGCGGACCAGGACCAGGCCGCCGGTGACGGTGACATACGCGTGGACGCGCGACACCTGCGGGTCGTCGGGCAAGCTGATCGGCGACGCCGCCCCGCTGACCACCGCGGGGTCGATCATCGGGTTGCGACCGATGATGTACGCACGGTCCAACGGGTACACCGCCCCGTCGTCGGCAGTGAGGACGCCGGTGACGGGACGCGCGCGCGTGGTCGCGGGCGCCGGCTGTGGTGCTTGCTGGGCGGCGGACCGCGCCGTGCTCGACTGCAGTACGAAGCCGCCGCCGGGCACCACGCCGGCGATCAGATCGGTGTCCGCGCAGGGCATGAATGTCGTTGTGGTGCCACAGATCGTGATGCGGTCGAACCAGGGTGCGACCGGCTCGTCGACAAGTGGCCGGCCGCCGCTGCCGAGGCGCCGCTGCCCGCCGCCCGCCTCGACGTCGGCGATCACCTCGCCGCGCACGATGAGATGCAGGCAGTCGGTGGTCGGTATCAGCGCACCGAAGTGCGGCACCGTGTCGGATTCCGGACCGTACGCGAGCGCGGCGAGCGCCTGCGGCAACGCCGGCGGGACGGTGGTGCTGAGCACTCGCAGTAGTGGGCGGGCTCTGGCGCCGTCGGCGATATATGCCAGTACGTCACCGAATCGGGCGACCAGACCTTCTCCGCGGCCGATGGCCACGTAGTGCCGCTTCTGTTCCACCTTGTCGCCGCCTCGGTAGTGTGCCGCAGATGCTGATGATAAGTCAGCGTCCGACCCCGTGCCATGTGGCGAGTGCCCGTCGGCGGCAGGTGCTCGGCCGCTGGTACTGACCGTTGAAGAGGCACGACGTCCCTGACGTCGATCACGGTGACAATCTGCCGTCGGTTACTGAACTCAGGGACTTCAGACGGCCTCAGCGCGTACCTGGCTTCAACCGCGATGGGCGCGCGGCCCTCGTGGGCGACGTCAGGGATCGTCTTCGTGTACCCGCTAGCTGCAAGGGCACAACGGGTGCCTGCGGGAGCGACAAACGTGCAGGTCAGAACCGACGATGGAAGCACGCCGGAATACCGGCCACCGACCTGAAAGGACGTGCCGACCATGAAGATCGCCGTCAAGCACTTCGCCCCGTGGCTGGCCGCTGTCGCCGCCATCGGAGCGTTAACGCTGGCACCTGTCGCCGGCGCAGACCGCGACGAGGCCGACCAGTCTGCCGGCGCGCTGGATCAGCCTCTCTGATCGCGCGTTCGGCCACCGGCCCGGCTCCACCAGACCAGTGTTTCTGCCTTCCAAGGGTTTTCGATGAGAAGGCGGTATCGAGGGGTGACATTGGTGGGGAGCCGGGCCGTTTCGGCTGTGTGGCGCGGCCCGGTGCGGCTCGGGCCGTCAGGCGATGAGGGCGCGGATCGCGTCGCCCGACAGATCGAGTTTCGGCAGAAACCTCGGGGGCGAGTCCGTCAGCTCGGCGACGGGCAGTTCGGTGAAGGTGGAAGTCAGGATGGCCATGACGGTGGCGGTGTCCGCATGGGAATTCAGTTGGGCGACAAGGTCGAATCCGCTCTCCTCGCCCAGGTTCACGTCCACCAGCGCGATGTCCGGCCGCAGCCGTTCGACGGTGTGCATTCCGTCCGAGAGTGACCGCGCCGTACCGACCACGTCGATGCCGCCCTGCTGCAGCAGTGCTGTCGCCGCGGCCAGGTAGTCGGCGTTGTCATCGACGATGACGCATCGCAGAGATCGTCCGTTCGTCATGTACTTCATTGTCGCGCGGGTGATGCAGTCGGGGCATTCCTGCTAGCTGCCATCTGTGCCGACGGCGGTGGCCTCTTTCAGCGGCATCTCCGCCACCAGGGTGGTGCCGGCGCCCACGGTGCTGGACAGGTGGAGCTTGCCGCCGAGTGCGGCCACCCGGTCCTCGAGGCCGACCAGACCGCTGCCGGCGTCGAGGTTCGCACCACCGACCCCGTCATCGGCGACCGAGATGCGCAGCGATGTCGCGTCGGTGTGGACGTTCACGGTGACCACGGATGCCTGCGCGTGCTTTGCGGCGTTGGTGAGGGCTTCGGCGACGGTGTAGTACGCGGCGATCTCGACGGCCTGGGGCAGCCGCGCCGGGACATCGACGTTGACCTCCACGGGCAGCGGTGCGCGCCGGCCAAGATCGCGCAGTGCCGGACGCAGCCCGCCGCGCGACAGGATCGCGGGATGGACCCCGTGCGCGAGCTCGCGCAGCTCGTCGCTCGCGGTACGCAGGCCGTCGCCGATGCCGGCGAGGCGGGACCGCAGTTCGGCGGGATCCGGCGGGATGGCCATCTCGAGGGTGCGCACCTGCAGGGCCAGCGTGACCAGGCGCTGCTGGGCGCCGTCGTGCAGGTCGCGTTCGATGCCGCGCCGGGCGTTGTCGGCAGCGGTGACGATGCGGGCGCGGGACGCGACGAGTTCGGCACGCGCATGCGCGTTCGCGATGGCCGTGCCGATGAGTTCGGCGAAGTCCTTCAGACAGTCCTCGGTGTCGGCGGGCAGTGCATCCGCACCGGATGTGCCGACAACCATTGCGCCCCAGAGCTGTCCGTCGACGGTGACGGGTACGCCGACGCACGCGCGCAGGCCAAGGTCGCGAAGCGTCGAACCGCCGGCGTCGTTGTGGGTGTCCATGCGCGCCGGGCGACCGGTCGAGCGGACCTCGGCGATGACGCCGTCGCCGTCGAGGTGCAACGTGGTACCGACGGAGACGGCCGTGAGTCCGGGCTCATCGTGTGCCGCAACAAGAGTCGCGGTGCCGCCCGGCTCGAATCGGACAAGCCCGGCGTTGCGGACGTGCAGTACCGCGGCGACTTCGTCGGCAACGCCCGATAGGACGTCGGACGGTGATCTGCCTTCGGCGATCTGCGTCGCGACCCGCCGCAGCGCCCCCTGCTGGTCGGCGAGTTCGCGCACGCGCTCGGTGGCCTCGGTGGCGACCTGCCAGCTCTGGTAGGCGTCGCGGGCGCGGTTACGCAGTTGCCAGCCAAGAACATTCGCGATCCCGGCGATGGGCAGGAACACCGACACGGTGAGAACGTCGATGGGCTTGAGGGGCAAGAGCGGGCCGCCGTCCAGATGCACCCACAGATAGGCGAACGTGCTGGCGACGGTGGTGAGCAGTGACAGGCCCAGGCCCCAGCCCGCGCTCATGACCAGCACGCCGAACATGAAGACGATGGCGTACGTGCTGTGCGGCGGCGGATCGCGCAACAGCTGCACCACCCCTACCTCGGCAGCGATCAGCCCCGCGGCGACCAGCAGGCCGATGTACCACGGCGGGGTGGAGACAGCCGGATTCCATCGTGCCGGATTCATCCGCCGCCTCCCGTCTGGTCGCCTGATCTCGTCACGACCCTAACCGCGGTCAGGACGGCGCAGACGGCGAGTTGGCGGAAGCGTCAGAACGACTGATCGACGTGGCCTGCCGGCGCGTTCGTGTTGTGTTCGCCGTTCACGTACTGGCTGTAGGTGTCGGTGCCGGAGGGGACGGTCGGGTCGGTGTCCGCGGCAGCGACGGGTGCCACCACGAGGGCCCCGCCGACCGCGGCGATGGCCAACCACACGGTGGCGCGCTTCAGAGAGTTCTTCATGATCGGGCTCGCTTTCGGTCGGACGGTAGGGGTCGGGATCGGGTCAGTGGTTGTGGAACAGCAGGAAGCCGTAGTCGCCACCGAACGGCTCTTGCAGCTGGCCGGCTTCCTGGGCCGCGGGGCCCGGAGTCGCCACGATCTGGGCGTTGCCGCTGCTCTGGGTGACGGTGGATCCGGTGGGCAGCGTCGCGGCCGCCGCGGTCGGTGCGGCGACGATGGCCAGGGCCGCTGCGGCGGTCGCGGCCAGCGGGATGATCCGGGTGCGGGTGATATGCATTGTCCTCTACCAGCTTTCGGTGTTCTGAATTCTTCGGTTGGCCGTGTCCGGCTGGTATCCAGATTGCTCCGCGGCGTCGCCGGTGTCGTCGATGCCAGCGCCCAAATAGGGGGTAGGGCTAGCTGCAATGCCTGCCCCCGGTCAGCGGGTCCGGGGCCGATTCACCGGACCGCGAGCGACTCGGGACCGGGGCCAGGCAAGATGAACGCAATGAGCGGCACGTCCGGCGTCTGACGGCACGGCGGCCAGGATCGAGACGAACAGGACATACGTGGACGCAGTGGGCGCACGGGAGGGGACACGCGTCGTCGTCGCCGACGACGACGTGCTGCTTCGCGAAGGGGTGGCGAGCCTGCTCAGCGGCGCGGGTTTCACCGTCGTCGGGCAGGCCGGTGACAGCGACGAGCTGCTCGCCTTGGTCCGGGACACCGTCCCCGACCTGGTGGTGACCGATATCCGCATGCCGCCGACGCACACGACCGAGGGCTTGGACGCGGCCAAGGTGATCCGCGGCGAGTTACCGAATGTCGCGATCCTCGTGTTGTCGGCACACGTCGACGTCGAGCATGCGATGGAACTGCTCAGCGGCGGCCAGCGTATCGGCTACCTGCTCAAGAGCCGCGTCATCGATGTGACCGACTTCCTCGAGACGCTGCACCGCATCACGGGCGGCGCATCGGTGGTCGACCCCGCCCTCGTGCAGGAACTGTTCGCGGCGCAGCGCCGGGAAGACCCGCTGGCGGTGTTGACCGAACGCGAACACGAGGTGCTGGCCCTGATGGCGGAGGGCCGGTCGAACGCCGGCATCGCGCATCAGCTCTGGGTGACCGAAGGCACCGTCGAGAAGCACGTGCGGAGCATTCTCAGCAAGCTGAACCTGCCCGACACCGGTGAAGATCACCGCCGGGTGCTGGCGGTCATCACCTTCCTGGACTCGCGCTGACCCGCGGGCGGGACACGCCGCCCAGTGCCCAGATGGTCACGTAGGCCAACCCGAAGAACGCGGCGACCGCCAGCCCGACCCCGGTGGACTGCACGTACGACAGCGGCGAGCGCACCCACTCGAACGTGGCCGCCACGACCGCGTGGGGCCGGGTGACCAGGTCCCAGGAGTTCCAGCGCTGGAACCGGCCGATCACGACGCCGATCGCACAGAGACCCACGGACGTCACCACGGTCAGCCAGCCCCAGACAGGTCCGAACTCGCGATCGATCCGCTTGTGCACCAGTAACAGGGACACGGTGCCCAGCAGGATGCCGGTCCACGCCGCGAACCCGTACTGCAGGACGTGGCGCCACAGCTCGTCCCGTTCACCCAGGTGGACCAGGTCGGTGACCAGGTACGGCGCGTTCGGCAGGAACGCGAGCCAGCCCAGCCCCAGCGGAAGCAGCCAGCGGCGCCGCGTCACCGCGGCAAACGCGGCCGCGAACAGTACCGGGATCCAGGCCAGGAACATGTTCCACACCAGGAACCGGGTCGGGTAGGACAGCGGCGCCTCGGGATCGGTGATCCCGAGGACCAGTGTCAGGGCGGTCGTGGCGAGCAGGGCGGCGACCAGCAGGTACCCGCGGAAATCGATCACCTGACCAGTGTGCCTGCGATTTTCCCCAATTTGCGGCTCGGAGGTTTCGGCCGGCCCGTGCCCGGGTATGTGAAGCCGAGGGCAGCGCCTGCCCTGAGCTGATCGAGCGGAGCCATGGAGGGGAGCAGTCCTTGACGGACGCGAGCGACAACTCAATACGGTCGATTCGACGCGTGGCGGCGATCGGTACAGAGGCGCCGACGGCAGCGGACGCAATTGCGTGGTCCGCGCGCGTATCCCGCTGTCCAACGGGGTAGTGGCACAGACATTTTGACGAGGTTAGTCGGCTACCGCGCAAGGCGGTAGCCGGCTAACCGGACCCTGCATCACGAAATCGATTGGAAATCAACAGGAAACGCCAGATGACGCTGCGGGAGCGCGGTCAGCGGCACGGGCACTTTCGTGGCCGTAAATCGGATCGCTGAGAGCTCCGCGAGCAAACATATTGCAACAGAACAAATTTGAATCATCCGCACGTCGACGGTGCACATCGGGTACGGTGGAGCCGGAGACGTCCACCAAGGGAGCTGACTTCCACCATGTGCGGCATTGCCGGCGAAATCGCCTGGGGCCGTGGTGCTGATCTGGCGGCGGTTGCTGCCATGACCGACCGCATGGCACCGCGGGGCCCGGACAGTAGCGGACTATGGGTGCGGGACGGGGTGGCGTTGGGTCACCGGCGTCTGGCCATCATCGATCTGTCCAGTCACGGACACCAGCCCATGCACGATCCGGAGCTCGGCCTCACCGTCGTCTTCAATGGGTGCATCTACAACTATCCCCAACTACGCCAGGAACTTTCGAGCAAGGGATACCGCTTCTTCTCGCACAGCGACACCGAGGTGGTGCTGAAGGGGTACCAGGAGTGGGGTGAACGCGTCGTCGAGCACCTGTACGGGATGTTCGCCTTCGCGGTCGCGGAGATCGAGTCGGGCCGGGTGCTGTTGGCGCGTGACCGCCTCGGCGTCAAGCCCTTGTACTGGTGTGAAGCCGACGGGGGAGCGCTGCGTTTCGCGTCGTCACTGCCGGCGCTGGTGGCTGCCGGCGGTGTCGATACCGAACTCGATCCTGTTGCGCTGCAACACTATCTGAGCTTTCACTCGGTCGTGCCCGCCCCGCGCACCATCCTGCGTGGTGTGCAGAAGCTGCCGCCGGGCACCGTCATGCGCATCGAACGGGACGGCAAGCGCACGGAAACGACGTACTGGGAACCGGTTTTCGAGCGGTCGCTCGAACGGGCCGACTGGACCGAGAACGACTGGCGGGACGCGGTGCTGGCGGCACTGCGCACCGCGGTCGAGCGCCGCCTGGTCGCGGATGTGCCGGTGGGCTGCCTGCTGTCCGGTGGCCTGGACTCCAGCTTGATCGTCGGTCTGCTCGCCGAAGCCGGCCAGCACGGCCTGGCCACCTTCTCCATCGGATTCGAATCCGCCGGTGGCGAGGAGGGCGACGAGTTCAAGTACTCCGACATCATCGCCCGCCAGTTCGACACCGACCACCACCAGATCCGTATCGACTCCGCGCGCATGCTGCCTGCGCTCTCCGGTGCCATCGAAGCCATGAGCGAGCCCATGATGAGCCACGACTGCGTGGCGTTCTACCTGCTGTCGCAGGAGGTCAGCCAGCATGTGAAGGTCGTGCAGTCCGGACAGGGCGCCGACGAGATCTTCGCCGGCTATCACTGGTACCCGCCGATGGCGCGGGCCGTCGACAACGATCCGGCCGACGCGCTGCGGCACTACCGCGCGGCGTTCTTCGACCGCAGTCACGACGCGGTCAACCGCCTGCTGCAACCGCAATGGCGGCTCGAGCACGATTCCGCGGGCGCTTTCGCGCTGCAGAACTTCAGTCATCCCGGCGCGGCCACCGCGACCGATCGGGCATTGCGCCTCGATACCACCGTCATGCTCGTCGACGACCCGGTCAAACGCGTCGACAACATGACCATGGCGTGGGGGCTGGAGGGCCGCGTGCCCTTCCTCGACCACGAGCTGGTCGAGCTCGCGGCGACGTGCCCGCCGGAACTCAAGACCGCCCAGGACGGTAAAGGCGTCCTGAAAGACGCTGCGCGCAAGGTCATCCCGGCCGACGTCATCGACCGGCCCAAGGGCTATTTCCCCGTGCCCGCGCTCAAGCATCTCGCAGGCCCCTACCTCGACCTGGTCCGCGACGCGCTGCACAGTCAGGCCGCGCGTGACCGTGGTCTGTTCGCTCCCGACGCGGTCGCCGGGATGCTCGACGATCCCAACGGCAATCTCACCCCGTTGCGGGGGAACCCGTTGTGGCAGATCGGATTGCTGGAACTCTGGCTAGCCACCCACGTCGACGGAGCGGGCAGATGACGACAACGGAAACCACCGACAGGGCCGAGGGCGTCATACAGGACATGGGTTGGGGGCGGCTGGTTTTCGGTCAGACGTTCCACGACCCCGACGCGTTCGGCACCGCGCTGCGGGAAGAGGGCAGCGGGCGCCGTGACATCGGGATGTACCTCGACGCGCCGCATGTCTTCGTGGCACTGCACTCCCACGAATTCTTCATCGACCCCAGTTTCACCTACCGCCTCGACCTGACGAAGCCCATGCAGTACCGGCCGCCCGACGTGCCGGGACTGACCGTGCGCCAGGTGAATTCGCTCGAGGACTGCGTGGCGATCAACCACATCTACGTGCGGTGCCACATGGTGCCGGCCGACAGTGACCTCATGTGGACCAACAGCCAGACCGCACCGCAGGTGGTGTACCTGGTCGCCGTCGACGACGCGACCGGACAAGTCGTCGGCACGGTCACCGGCATCGACCACCGCCAGCTGTTCGGAGATCCGGAGAACGGCTCCAGCCTGTGGTGCCTCGCGGTGGATCCGGCCGTGACCCGGCCCGGCACCGGCGGCCTGCTGGTGCGCTCGTTGATCGAGGAGTTCGTCCGGCGGGGACGGGCACAGATGGATCTCTCGGTGCTGCACGACAACGACGGTGCCATCGCGCTGTATGAGCGCATCGGCTTCGCCCGTGTCCCCGCTGTGCTCGGGATCAAACGCAAGAACGCCATCAACGAAGCGCTGTTCGCCCCGGTGAAGCCGGAAGAGGAACTGGCCCAGCTGAATCCGTATGCGCGCATCATCGCCGACGAGGCGATCCTGCGGGGCATCGCGGTGGACGTGCTCGACGCGCAGGCAGGTTACCTCCGGCTGACCCATGGCGGGACCAGCATCGTCACCCGCGAATCGCTGTCCGAGCTGACCAGCGCAGTGGCGATGAGCCGGTGTGACGACAAACGCATCGCCCGATCCGTCGTCGCCGAGGCCGGCATCCGCATACCGGAAGGCTGCACTGCGACATTCACCGACGAGGACTGCCGCTTCCTGGAGAAGGTGGGCAGCGCTGTCGTCAAGCCCGCCCGCGGAGAACAGGGCGCGGGCATCACCGTCGGGGTCACCACACCCGACGAACTCAACCGGGCCATCGGGCTCGCCGTGCAGCACTGCCCCGATGTTCTCATCGAAGAGCGTTGTGAGGGTGAGGATTTGCGCATCATCGTCATCGACGGCAAGGTGATCGCCGCCGCCCTCCGCCGGCCACCCGAGGTGATCGGCACCGGCACCCACACCATCCGCCAGCTGATCGAAGCGCAGAGCCGGCGCCGGTCGGTGGCCACGCACGGGGAGTCGGTGATCCCGCTGGACAGCGTCACCGATGACACCGTGCACAAGGCGGGCTGGCAGCTGGACGATGTGCTGCCCGCCAACGAACGCCTCATCGTGCGGCACACCGCGAACCTGCACACCGGTGGGACCATTCACGACGTCACCGACGAACTCAACCCCATGCTGGCGAAAGTGGCGGTCGACGCGGCCGCTGCGATCGAGATTCCGGTGACCGGGATCGATCTGATCGTGCCGTCGGTGAGCGGCGAGGAGTACGTCTTCATCGAAGCCAACGAGCGGCCCGGCCTCGCCAATCACGAGCCGCGGCCGACCGCACAGGCGTTCATCGATCTGCTGTTCCCGCGAACCGCAGCGACGCCGTGGGCCTGGCATCCCGACCCGATCGAGCAACACTGACATTTGGAGAGATGATGGCTGAGCCCGACGATGCCGAGAACGTACGGATGTCGCCGGACGACCGGGGCTGGATGGTCGACACCCTGCTGGCGCTGCTGCAGACGCCGAGCCCCTCGGGTCGCACCGATGCCGTGATGCAACTGATCGGCCAGACCCTGACGAAACTCGGCGTGCCATTCACGCTGACCCGGCGCGGTGCACTCATCGCCGAACTGCCGGGGCGGTCGCAGACCACCGACCGCGCCATCGTGGTGCACGCCGACACCATCGGCTGCATGGTCCGCGAACTCAAGGACAACGGCCGGCTGGCGCTCGTGCCCGTCGGCACCTTCTCGGCGCGGTTCGCGACCGGCGCCCGGGTCCGCATCCTGCCCGACGACAACGACCAGTTCTTCACCGGAACCGTGATGCCGCTCAAGGCGAGTGGTCACGCGTTCGGCGACGAGATCGATACGCAGCCGACCAGCTGGGACGACGTCGAGGTCCGCGTCGACCGCAGCGTGTCATCGCGCGCGGATCTCGAGAAGCTAGGCCTCAACGTCGGCGATTTCGTCGCGCTGGTCGCCAGCCCCGAGCTGACGGAGGACGGCTTCGTCGTTTCCCGCCACCTCGACGGCAAGGCCGGTGTGGCCATCGCATTGACGCTGGCCAAGGTCGTCGCCGAGGGGAACATCGTGCTGCCACACCGGACCACGCTCATGGTGACGATCACCGAGGAGGTCGGCCACGGCGCCAGTCACGGCCTGCCGCCCGATGTCGCGGAGCTGGTGTCGGTCGACAACGCCGTGTGCGCGCCCGGCCAGCAGTCCCTGGAGCACGGCGTCACCATCCCGATGGCCGACATGCACGGGCCGTTCGACTATTACCTGACCCGCAAGCTGTGCAAGCTGGCGCAGGAAAAGGGAATCACCTACGCCCGCGACATCTTTCGGTATTACCGGTCGGACGTGGCGGCGGCGATCGAGGCCGGCGCGGCCACGCGCGCCGCGCTCGTCGGATTCGGGCTCGACGGCAGTCACGGCTGGGAGCGCACGCACCTCGATTCGCTCGAAGCGACCTATCTGCTGCTGTACAGCTGGCTCCGGACACCGCTGACGTTCGCGATGTGGGACGCGCAGCCGTTCGGCGATCTGGAAGATTTCCCCGCCGAGCAGGCCGCAGCGAGCGAGCAGTGGGTGCCGTTGTCACGCGGCGACTTCCACGACCCGGGCGCGGCGTCACAGGGGCACCACTGGCCACCCGAGGAGGGCAGCGCCGACGTCTCGCAGCATTGATTCAGGCGCAATTGGTGGGTTTACTTCGCCGCGAATTGGGTAGCAGAAGCTGGAACACCGGCCGGAACGACCTTGGAGGGGATTTTCATGACACCTGCATCGACGACTGCCACCGATGCCGTCATCGACTACGTCAAGGCCCGGCACCTCATGGCACGCGAACTGTTCAGCAAGACGTTGCACGCGGCCGACACCGCTGCGCGCCGGCGGCACTTCGCGGAGCTGCGCGCGGCGCTCACCGCGCAGGAAGTGAGCGAGGAACTACTGGTTCACCCGAGGGTGCGGCGCGGGCTGGTGGTCGAGTCGTTGCGCGGCGAGACGGACGACACCAAGCAGCGGCTGGACCGCATGGCCCGGCTGGACCCGGCCTCGGCAGAATTCGAGAGCGCCCTTACCGACTTACAACAGGCCACAGAAGACCACACGCAGCGCGTCGAAGCCGAGGAGTTTCCGCTGCTGACCGGCCGCTGATCAGCGCGGCGCGGCCTGCTCGACGCGGGGTTGTGCAGGGGAGCGGCCGAGCTTGTTCATGACGAATTGTGCTGCCTGGTCGGCCATTCCGTTGTCGGAGTACGCCACATGGGCGGCATTGTCGCCGCCGGCCGTCGAGCACACCGGGTCATCGGCGATGCACAGGTCGAGGGTCTTCGACACATAACGTGAGCCGACCGTGATCGGGGGCGCACCGGTGTAGACCATCTGCAGGAAGCCGGACGAGGGCTTGCCGAACAGCACGACCGCGGCAACATGGTCTGCCACGAATGCCGGCATCGGTCCCGTGATGCCCATCGGCAGGGTGACGCCGGCGGGGACGGCGTCCTCGGTGATGTACGCGGCCACCGCCGCGCCCTGGGAATACCCGCCCAGCACGATCTTCGTGGTGGGACAGACTGATGCTGTGCTCTGGACCCTGTTCGTCGCGTCGACGACCCCGTCCGCGGCGGTCGCGAAATCGAGCGACGCCGGGTAGTCCACGGGGGCCACATCGACGGTCCGGCCCGCAGCCCGTGCGGTCAGTGCGTCGACGAAGGCCTGACCGGCCTTGCCCACGCCCGGTGGTTCCATCGTGCCCCGCGCGAAAATCACTTGAATATCGGGGCAGGGTTGCGCAGGCGCTGGAACGCTCCCGGCCGGTACGGCCAGCAACAGGGAGGTCAGCGGCACCGCCGCGGCGATACAACACGTGATGGTCTTCATGACTGAACCCACCGATCTTCGGCTCACCGGTCGGATCGCTCCATTGCGGTCGACGAATACGGCCCGTTTACCCCGGGAACCGTCGGTCTAAACCATCAGTGGCGTCACTCGTCCGGGCTGGGCCGGGAGACCGCTATCCGAATTGCCAGCGGTCGGTGTTCGCCGCCGGCCGGGCCGAGTGTTCGCCGGCCTGCGCGCAATGGTCGCAGCAATACTGGCGGCCGTCGAGTCGCAGGCTAAGTCCCCTGGGGTGGTGGGAATTCGGGGACGGGGCTGAGGTGGGCGGAGATGTTCAGGCCGTGTCGGTGC